>JANNUK010000093.1:0-4451 GCA_031395155.1 Chloroflexota bacterium
AAGCCATGACGATCAAGCTCAACCACACCATCGTCTACTCGCGCGACAAGCACGCCTCGTCAGCATTCATGACGGACCTCTTCGGGCTGCCGGAACCGGTGCCTTTCGGTCCCTTCCTCGGTGTCGAGGTGGGGAACGAGGTGACGCTGGACTTCTACGACGAGGAGGGCGAGGGAACCCCGCAGCACTATGCCTTCCTCGTGGGCGAGGACGAGTTCGACCAGATCTTCGGCCGCATCAAGGCGCGCGGCCTCGCCTACTGGGCCGACCCCGGTCATGGCCTGGAGGGCGAGATCAATACCCACGACGGCGGGCGCGGCGTGTACTTCGATGACCCGAGCGGGCACATCCTCGAGATCATCACGAGGCCCTACGCCGACGCCCGATAGGTCCGGGCGATGGCGCCACGCCGAGCTCTCTGTCGGACCTGGTTCGTGATGCGGGCGCGGAGCTCCTTGGGGTCAGCCTATTGAAACAGCCCAGCGGGGAAGGACGGGCAGCGAGTAGGGCATCGTCACGTTCAGAACGGGTTGCCCAGGGCGCCACTGAGAGTCGCGACGCACAAGAACCAGACAAACGCAAAGACGGGTACGGCGACGATGGTCAGCGCGAGCCAAGCGCCCGCGCCACGAACGCCGGCCGACCTGCCCGCGATCACGATTCCGATCGGCCCAAGGAGAAACAGCGAAATCCAGCCGAGCAGGCCGAGCGGGTCCAAGAGCGCGTGCGTCTGGTCGTAAGGCGCGATCCCCTTCTCCACCAGCAGGGCGAGGACCCAGTACGAGATCGGCACGACGAGCGCGATGAACGCGCCGCCCACCAGGCCCCGCCGGGACTTGACCGTCATCGCGACCACCTCCTGAGCGCCTTGGACTTTCAAGTGCGTTGGACGATGCATGGCACTCACGGGACGCCGACTGCTAGGGCCGGATGTTTCTGTTCACACGGAACAGGTTGGTCGGGTCGTACGTGGCCTTGATCGTCGCCAGGCGTTCGTAGTTGTTCCGATACGACTCCGCAGTACGCTCGTCGGCCTCGTCCTCGGTCTGGAAGTTCACGTAGTTGCCACCCGTCGAAAACGGCTTCAGCGCCTCCCAGGCGCTCCGGACCCACCGACGGTGATCATCGCCGGCCGGGTCTCCCTCGCGCCACGTCGCCTGAATGACGCAGGCAAATGCGGCCTCGCGGTTGCCCATCGCTCCATCGTCCTCGGCGTGATCGTTGAGCGCCCCAGCGAGATGAAACAGAACGATCTGGTTCGCTGGCGCCGTGTTGCCGACGAACTGCTCCTTGTAGGTGTCGAGGACGCCGTCGCTGAGACCCGGGAGGAACTCCGACTTCCAGTAGTAGTGCATTCCCTTCGGCTGGGTCGCATCGAGCATGGCCTGCTGAGCGACATATGGCTTGACCTTGATCACGTCGGCCCACGGCTCTCCAAAGGATCTGACCTGGGCCAGATCCGCCGACGCCTGTTCCGGGCTCCCGGAGTGACACACCACGAACGCGACGATCGGTGTCCCGTGGGCCGCCTCGGGCAGCCACGGGGCGGGCGGCGCGTTGCGCATCAGGGCGGCCATCGTCAGTTCCCGCGGCGCGGATTCGGTGACCCTTCGAAAGAGGTCCAGGACGCCGTCGGCCTGGCTCGCCGGCCAGGCGATCAGCCCGGCCGTGACGTCTGGGCCAAGCGCATGGAGCCGATAGACGAACTCGGTGACGACGCCGAAGTTGCCCCCGCCGCCTCGCAACGCCCAGAAGAGGTCCGCGTTGGTCGTCCGCGAGGCGCGCCGGATCGTCCCATCAGCGGTCACGATCTCGACCTCCTCGAGATCGTCGACCGTCCACCCGAATCGACGGGTCAGGTAACCGAACCCGCCGCCGACCGTGAGACCGGCCGTGCCGGTCTCGGAAACGAACCCCAGCGTGCTGGCCAGGCCGTGTTCCTGCGTGGCCCGATCGACGTCGCCCAGGGTGCAGCCCGGACCGACCCGTGCCAGGTTCGCAGCAACGTCCACGTCGACGTTCTTCATGTTCGACATGTCGAGCGTGACGCCGCCATCGGACAAGGCGAGGCCGGCGATGTTGTGTCCGCCGCCCTTGATCGACAGTTCGAGCTGGTTGTCGCGTACAAAGTCGACGGTCCGCACGACGTCCTGGGCACTTCGAGGCCGGGCAACCACGGCCGGCTGCTTCTTGATCATCCCGTTCCAGAGGAGGATCGCCTCGGCAAACCCCTCATCGTCCGGATAGAGCAGCGAACCCTCGAGGCCGGCCGCGAAGGCGTCCAGTTTCTCCCTCGCAACCTGACGCGGGCCGCCCGCGAGACCGTTGATCACCAAGGTTGTCATTGGAAACTCCCAGTTGTTGACGCAGGATCACGTCGGCTCGCCGCGGCTGCGCATCGCAGTGGCTCTACGATACGACGATGACCGACGCACCGGGCGCCGACGACGGTTTCGGGAACCTGATCGAACGAGCTCTCGAGCGGCTGCCCGACGCCTTCCGGGACCGTCTCGGTTCGGTGGCCATCGTCGTCGAGGACGAACCGTCGCCGGCACAGCTGGCGTCCGTCGGCGCTCGCGGGCTGTACGGGCTCTACCACGGCGTTCCGCGCACGGTCTGGGGTGTCGATAACGCGGCCGTCCCCAGCAAGATCACCATCTTTCGCGGGCCGCTCGTCCGGGCGAGTCGCTCGGCCTTAGCGCTTGCCGCGGCGGTGGAGGACGTGGTCCACCACGAGATCGCCCATCACTTCGGGATCAGCGACGCTCGCCTTCGCGAGATCAAGAGCGAGGGGCGCCAGCGGTGATACCCCCGGACCGTTCAGGCTCCAAGGAGACGCGCTGCCACCGGCTCGATTCGATCGACCCAGAGGGCGTACTGCGCGCCGCTCGGAGGGAGGCCGTCCTCGGCGACGAGCGAACGATCATGGGCTGCCAGCAGCGACAGGTCGTGGATGTCGACATGAGCAATGTTCCGCGCGCCGCTTGCCGCGGCAAGCACGGCGTTGAACGTCCGGATCCCCGCCGCGCGCGCGACGGGATCGCCGTAGTCGCGACCGGCCGGCGTGACCGTGTAGTCGGGTGTCGATACGGTGAGCAGGCGGGCGGCGGGGAGTCGTGCCAGGAGCGCATCGAGGACGGTGGCCAGGTTCGCGGCATACCGATCGGCGGTGATGCCGCGGACCACGTCGTTGACCCCGATGAGCAGCGACGCGAATGCGATCGGCACCTGGGCGAGTGCAGGCAGCTCGTCACGGACGACGTCGGCGCTGGTGAAGCCGTCGACGCCCAGGTTGATCAGCGGCGCGAGGTCGATCCCCCGCATCCGGAGGCGATCCGCCAGCTGATTCGGCCAACGCAGGCGCGGCTCGACCGACGTGCCGATCGTGTACGAATCGCCCAGCGCGACCCACGGGATCGGGATTTCGCCGTCCGCGTCCCGCGCTCCGTCGCGATCTGCCCGCATCCATGGAGTATGGGCGCCGGGCGACGTGGCGCTCGACGGGAGACACGCGCGCCCCGACACCCTATCCTGTTGGAGCGCTGAACGACCATCGGGCACTTGCCCGCGGGGCTCCCCGTCGTTAGGATGCGCGCCAATGGTCGCCCGGAGCGACCGGTTCGTCGGCCGAGGCGATCCACGGGCAGCCGCCCGACACGGACGCACGGCCACGACAGTCTGGAGGAGGAAGCATGCGCACCCGCTCCATCGGGTTGTCCCTGTTCGCAACTGCGGCGATTGTCGTCGCGGCCTGTACCGGTGGTGGGACACCGGCACCCGCGACACCGGCACCCGTCACCCCGGCACCCGCCACCGATCCGCCGAAGGTCTGGAAGATCGGCGTCGTGACCGACGTGGGCACGCTCGACGACAAGAACTTCAACCAGTTCAGCTGGGAAGGCGCCCAGAAGGGCGCCGCGGCCATCGGCGGCGAGGCCACGGCCATCGTGACCGTGGCGTCCGCCGACTACGACAAGAACGTCCAATCGTTCGTCGACCAGAAGTTCGACATCATCGTGACCGTCGGCTTCGCGATCGGCGACGCCACCGCGAAGGCGGCCAAGGCCAACCCGACGGTCCAGTTCATCGGCGTCGACCAGGCTCCGTGCCTGACGGGCGCCGGCGATCCCGACCCGACCTTCACGGATTGCTCGGGCGATATGGCGACCCTGCTCCCGAACTTCCAGGGTCTCGTCTTCGCCGAGCAGGAGCCCGGCTACCTCGCCGGAATCGCGGCTGCCAGCATCACCCAGAAGAAGGTGATCGGGGCCATCGGCGGCGCGGCGTTCATCCCGCCGGTCGTTCGCTATATCAAGGGCTACATCAACGGCGCCCATTCGGTCGATCCGACCATCCAGGTCAAGGTCGCGTACGTCTCCGATGACCTCGGCAAGGCGTTCAACGACCCGGCCGGCGGCAAGGCGTTCGCCACCCAGTTCATCCAGCAGAAC
>JANNUK010000105.1:0-3501 GCA_031395155.1 Chloroflexota bacterium
GCCTGGCGGGGAGTGATCGCTACTCGACCGCGGCCGCGATCAGCGCCGCGAGCTACGCGGCGGGTGTGCCCGTCGTGTACATCGCCACCGGCACCAACTTCCCCGACGCCCTCGCCGGCGCCCCCGTGGCCGGTATGGTCAATGCCCCGCTCCTGCTCGTGACGCGTGACGCGATCCCCGCGTCGACGGCGGCCGAACTGGCCCGCCTGGCCCCGGCCGCGATCGTCGTCCTCGGGGCGACCGGCGTCGTGTCCGACGCCGTGGCGGCCGCCCTCTATGGGTACCTCGGGGCTCCCTGACGTCCGCACCGGACCACACCGTACCGGTCCTACCCGGACCATCGTCAGGCTTGGACCGCCCATCGCGCGGGCCTAGGGTGAGGCGGACCGCTTACCGGGTGGGATGAGCCGGGGTACCCGCCTCGCGGCAGTCACATCGAATCTGACGATGCCGCCTGAGATACGCGAGGTCCACCCGATTACGATGACCCGTCGAACCCGCCACTTCGCCACTTCGTTGGCGCTGGCCGCCCTGACGGTCGTCAGTGGTGCCGGCGTCGTCCCATCGCCGGTCGTCGCCGGCGCAACGGATCGCCACGTGGCGGATCGCCCCTTTGCCGTGAACGAGGTGCAGCGGGTCGCCCCGGTCGCGGAGCCTGTGCGATTCGCGCTCGACCCGAACGGCCCCATCCAACCGACCGTCCAGTACGAAGACGCGATGGCCCACGCCGACGACCAGATCGCCTTCGATCCGGGCGACCGGGTCACGGTCGGCTTCAAGCCGCGGGCCGGCGACACCTGGACGGTCGGAGGCCGGGCTCCGAGCGCCCTTCCCGCCGGTCATGCGACCGGCCGCCAGTCCCTGGCCAGCAAGAAGGGTCAGATCTGGGCCGCCGGGCCTCCGCCTGAGGTCGTGAAAGCATCCGAGCTCGCCGCGACGATCCAGGACGCCGCACAGACCGGCGCACTGGCCCCGCAGGATGCATCCGTGGCGATCGGTGCCGGCAGCGGACTCCGTCGCGAGGTATTCGGCTTCCTCCCGTACTGGGAGGTTTCCGACAGCACGACCGTCCTCGATTACCGGGTTCTCTCGACGATCGCCTACTTCAGCGTGGGTTCCGATTCGGCCGGAAACCTCCTCAAGACGACCGAGACCGGCGCGGCGACGACCGGCTGGGCCGGATGGACGAGCAGCAAGATGACCACGGTGATCAACCAGGCTCATGCGGCCGGAACGCGGGTCGTCCTGACGGTCTCCATGTTCGCCTGGACGACATCGCAGGCGAATGCCCAGGCGGCGTTGCTGGGCAGCCCCACGGCGCGTGGCAATCTCGCTCGCCAGGTCGCTGCCGCCGTGCGCGATCGCGGAGCCGACGGCGTGAACCTCGACTTCGAGCCGATCGTGTCGGGCTACAGCAGCCAGTTCACGGCGTTCGTTCGGTCCGTCCGTGCCGAGCTGGAAGCGATTGCGCCCGGCTACCAGCTGACATTCGACACGACCGGCTGGATCGGCAACTACCCCCTGGAGGACGCCACGGCGCCGGGTGGGGCCGACGCAATCTTCATCATGGGCTATGACTACCGCGGCTCAAGTGCGGATCCGGTCGGCTCGATCGCCCCGCTGGGCGGGCCGACGTACGACATCACCGACACGATTCTCGCGTACACCGCCCGGGTGAGCCCGTCCAGGCTGATCCTGGGGGTGCCGTATTACGGTCGCGCCTGGTCGACGGACACGGACCAGGTGCATGCGAGGAACATTTCCGGGATCCAGTACGGCACGTCGGTGACCTCCTTCTACGTATCCGCCATGGGGTTCATCGAGCAGTACGGCCGGCGCTGGGATGCCACCGACCACGTGGCCTGGACCGCCTACCGGCGCGAGACCTGCACGGCGACCTACGGGTGCGTGACGTCGTGGCGCCAGCTCTACATCGACGACCGGCAGGCGCTCGAGGCCAAGTACGACCTGGTGAATCGCTACAACCTGCGGGGCACGGGGATGTGGGCCTTGGGCTACGACGACACCCGTCCCGAGTTGTACCAGGCCCTGGCAGCCAAGTTCCTGAACGACACCACGGCGCCACTGGCCGGTGTGACCGTGCTGCGTCAGACGCAGACCGACGCCGGTTTCGTCGTCACATGGACCGGGAGCGACGATGTGGGGGGCGTTTCATACGACGTCCAGGTATCGACGGCCGGTGGCCCCTGGCAGGCCTGGCTGAACGGAACGACCGCCGCCAGCGACGTCTGGTTGGGCGCCGATGGGGTGGGCTACGCGTTTCGCGTGCGGGCGCAGGATGCCCACGGCAACACCTCACCGTGGGATGTGTCGTCGCTCGCCGGGGATCCCGCGTCGCTAGCCATCGGCGGATTCGGCGAGGTCGTTGCGAGCACCCTGTCGGTCCGTTCCGGGCCCACCACGTCGGCCACGAAGCTCTCGACGCTGTCCGCCGGCGACACGGTGGCGATCACTGGGGGACCGGTCGCGGCGGACGGCTACGCGTGGTATCAGATCACCGGGCCGCTCAGCGAATGGTCGCCGGTGACCTTCGCCCCGAACGGGGTGTGGGTGGCCGCGACGGGCGACGCGAGTCCGTACGTGGTCCCGCGCCGGGCACCCAACGCCACGCTCGTCGATGCCGGAATCGCGGCCTACGACGTCGGCCCGACGCGCCTCGTTTCCCCGAACGGGGACGGGCGGGACGATTCGGTGGTTCTGTCATGGCGCAACGAAGTGCCCTTCTCGAGCCTGATGCTCGCGATCTACCGCGCGGACGGGGCGCTGATCGGCACCCGCTCGCTCGCGCAGATCGGGTCCGGTCCGCAGTCCTTCGACTGGAACGGCGCCGGCGGCCCACCCGGCTCGGCGATCGTGCCCGACGGCAGCTACATCCTCCAGCTGGCCGGCGTGGCCGCCGGGACGACCTACTCGGCGCCATCGGTCCGACCGGCGACCACCGCACAGATCGCCGCCTACGGCATCACCGTCGACCGCCGTCCGGTCACGCGCCTGGCCGGCCCGGACCGCTACGCCACCGCGGTCGCGATCAGTGCCGCGACCTACGCCGCGAACGCCTCGGTCGTCTACATCGCCACCGGCCTGGGCTACGCCGACGCGCTCGCCGGAGCGGCCGCGGCGGGTCTCGAGCGCGGACCGCTCCTGCTCGTGCCGGGAACGGCCATCCCGGCGGTCGTGGCCGCCGAACTGAGCCGGCTCAAGCCGGCCCGGATCGTGGTCCTCGGCGGTACCGGCGTCGTGTCCGAGTCGGTCAAGCTCGGGCTGAAGGCGGCCGCCTCGTGATGGTCGGTCGCCGCGACCGCATCGTCTGCTGCTAGGCTAGCCGGCCATGAAAGGCCTCGTTCTTGCCGGGGGTACCGCCACCCGGCTGTACCCGCTCACCGTCGTCACGAACAAGCACCTGTTGCCGATCTACGACCGGCCGATGATCTACTACCCCATCGAGACCCTGGCCGCGATGGGCATCCGCGAGACCATGGT
>JANNUK010000108.1:0-8699 GCA_031395155.1 Chloroflexota bacterium
CGTGTCGTCCTTCCAGGCCTGCGGCACCAATCGTTTCGTCTTCACGCTTGTCGATGCCGGCAATTTGCCGGTCGCCGCGCCCGACCTCGCGGTCACCGTGGCGTTCTTCGACCTGGGGCGGGACGCGGCGACGCCGGTGGCGACGGTCGATGCCGACTTCGTGTGGGCGATCGAGGGAAGCCGTGGCGCCTACGTCGCGAACGTCGACTACCAGAGCCACGGGACCTGGGGCGCGGAATTTCGAACCACCGCTCTCGGGCAACCCGAAACGGTGGTGCGTCTCAGTTTCACGGTTCGCGAGACCTCGCCGACGATCGCCGTGGGCCAGCCGGCTCCACCATCGAAGACGCTCACGCTCACGGATGTCGGTGGGGACGTCGGAAAGTTGTCAACCGACCTCGAGCCGCTGGCGGCGTTCTACGAGACGTCCGTTTCGACGGCGGTCGCCGAGCATCGACCCTTCCTTCTGGCCTTCGCCACCCCGAAGTTCTGTGCCAGCGCGCAATGCGGGCCGACCCTCGATCGAGTGAAACCCTTCGTCGCCGGCTATCCCACCGTGACGTTCATCAACGTCGAGCCTTATGAGCTCGAAGTGGTCGACGGGCAGCTCCAGCCGGTCCTCACCAACAACCAGCTGACGACGGTCGCCGCCCTCGATGAATGGGGCCTGGTCTCCGAGCCGTGGATCTTCGTGGTCGATCGGGACGGCGTGGTGCGCGGCTCGTTTGAGGGGATCGTGCGCACGGAAGAGTTGGCGGCCGCGCTCGACTCCGTACGCTAGTCGGGGTCAGCCGGCGTCCTCGATTCGATCGGCGACGAGGGTCGAGCCTTCAGCGTGGAACGCGACGCGAATCGGCGTCACGGTCGCCTTGTGCTCGACGAGATGCGCTGGAGGAAACTCGGCGGCGTTCTCAAGGGCACGGATTTCGAATGTCCATGACGCGCCGTCCGACGTTCTGATCGTGAAGCCGCGGATCTTGTCGACACCCTGGGTGTCGACCTCGGTGACGATGCCCTCGATCGGCGAGCCCGGGACCGCGCCCGTCGTGGGGCTCTTCGCGCCGCCCGGCGCGTAGGGGTTGGGGGCGGGCGATCCACTGGCGTTGCAGGCGGCAAGCGCGACGAGCGCGATCGCGATGGCGAGGGTGCGGTGACGAGGGATCCGAGCCGCCGACAAACGGACCTGGCTCAGGCGGCTCATCCGGCTGCTCCGCTACTGCCCGGCGTGTGGAGCGGCGACGCGGCCGCACACCCGGGGCAGCTCGAAACGCCTGCGTCGTAGGTCGGAAGATCGAGTTGCCAGAGCGACCGGAGGCCGTAGACGCGGCCGGTCGCCGTCGAGGTCAGCGTCGACCGGCCGCCGGACCGATCCACGAGCACCACGCACTCGAGGATCTCGCCGCCCATGGCCTCGACCGCCGGGATCATTGCGAGCAGCGAGCCGCCGGTGGTCAGGATGTCGTCGACGAGCAGTACGCGCTGGCCGGGCTCAATTCGGAAGCCACGGCGGAACGCACGTCGCGTCGGGCCGTCCGGGTCCCGGATCTCCTCGGCGAAGATGGCCGGCACGCCGAGCTGTCGCCCCGTCTCAAAGGCGAGAATCACGCCGCCCATGGTCGGCCCGGCGACGATGTCGACAGCGGCGGTCTTGCCCACGGACGAGCCTGCCGAGCCGACCGCCGTCGTCAGGTGGGGTGCGGCCAGGAAGCCGCACAGTTCACTCGTCGCCGCCTGATCGGACAGGACCGCGAACTTCTCAACGTACGCGTCCCCGTGGCGTCCGCTCTTGAGCTGGAAGTGTCCTTTGCGGAGGGCACCGAACGTCTGGAAGAGGGTTTCCGTGCGCGCGGCGATGGCGCCGCGAATGGCGGGATCGAGGGCCGGCCGCAGGGTCGTCACGGTCGAGAGTGTAGCCGTGCACCACTCGGGCGGCGCCTAAGGCCGTCAGGGTCGGTACTCGACGCCCTTCGATGACGGTGCGCCGGGCTTGCGCGGGAGGGCACTGCCGATGAGCGGTCGGTACGACGCCAGTCCGCGTCGGCGGCACTCCTCATCCAGTTCGTCGACGAGCCGCACCGGAAGCGTCGGGTCGGCGAAGATCGCCGTGCCGACCTGCACCGCGACCGCCCCGACGGCCAGATAGTCCAGGACGTCTGCGAGCTCCGTCACGCCCCCGATCGCGATGACCGGGATCGAAACGACCTGGGCCACCTCGTACACGACGCGGAGCGCCACCGGCTTGATGGCAGGCCCCGACAGGCCGCCATAGACGTTGCCGAGCAGCGGTCGGCTTCGATCCGGCGCCACCGCGATCCCCGACAGCGTATTGACCGCAGTCAGCGCGTCGGCTCCGGCGTCGGCGATCGCCCGGGCGATCGGGCGCACGTCGGCAACGTTCGGGGACAGTTTCACGAGCAGCGGCAGGTCGGTCGCCCGGCGGACGGCCGCGGTGACGGCGGCGGCGGCGTCCGCGTCGATCGCGAACTGGAGCCCGCCCCGGCCCACGTTCGGGCACGAAATGTTGAGCTCGATCCCGGCCACGCCCGGCACGCCGTCGAGCCGGCGGACGACCTCGACGTACTCCGAGACCGACTCCCCGGCCACGTTGACGATGACCGGCGTCCGCCAGCCCACCCAGATCCCGGCGTACCTGTCGACGACGGCATCGACGCCCGGATTCTGCAGCCCGATCGAATTGAGCATCCCGCCCGGGGTCTCGGTGACACGCGGCGTGACGTTGCCGATGCGCGGCTTGAGTGTCGTGCCCTTGCAGCAGATGCCGCCGAGACGATCGACGTCGACGACCTCCCCGTACTCGACGCCGTAGCCGAAGGTGCCCGACGCGACGAGGATCGGGTTGGGCAGGACGAGGCCTCGCCCGAGGTCGACGGTCAGGTCGACCAGCGCGTCGGTTCGCGCCGGCGCCTCCGAGGCATATGCCTTCGCGCGGACGCCCCGACGCCCGGCCTGGGACGCGGCTGCGGGCACGATCGCCGACTTGATCCGCCGGACGGTGGGCGTGCGTTTGGGCCCGGTGGACAGGTTTCCCGTGGGTCGGGCATCGCCGGATGTCACGACCCTGCGCTTGGCCTTCACCAGCCGGCTTCCCAGGCGATTTCTTCGGACGCGAAGACGGGGCCCTCACGGCAGACCCGCTGCGGGATGCCGGACGTCGCCATCACCACGCAGCCAAGACACGCGCCGACGGCACAGCCCATGTTCTGCTCCATCGAGACCTGCAGGAAGGCCTTTCGCCGCGCGGCCGCCGAGCCGGCGGGCACGACCTTGCCGCCGCCTCGCTTCCGACCCAGCCGGGCTACCCCGAGCCGGCCGCGACGTCCCTCGGCAAGCCGCGCGAGGGCCGCGAGCATCGGCTGCGGCCCACAGGCGAACGACTGGTCGGCCCACACCTCGTAGTCCGGCGCCAGCTCAGTGACGAAGCCGTGATGGCCGAGCGAACCGTCGTCGGTGGCCACCACGTACTCGACCTCGTCGGGCAACAGCGTCGACGGGTAGACCTCGGCGGCCCGTGCAGCCCCGAACAGCAGGGTGACCTGCCGGCCGCCGCGGATCGCCTCGTCGACCAGGAAGCGGATGCCGGCCATGCCCAGGCCGCCGGCAATGAGCAGCAGGTGCCGGCTGCGCGGGTCAACTTCGAACGGGCGTCCAAGCGGTCCGAGCATGTCGATCCGGTCCCCCGGACGCAGCCGCGTGAACCACTCGGTGCCACGACCGATCGCCCGGAAGTGGATCGTGAGCATGCCGGTCCCTGGGTCCGCGGTGTTGATCGAAAACGGCCGTCGGAGGACGAGGCCGGAGTAGTCGCCGGTGCGGACGTGTACGAACTGGCCGGCCCGCGCGCCGGCCACCAGGCCCGGCGCGTGGAAGGTCTGGAGCCACTGGTCCGGGAGAATCTCCCGGCTTTCCGCGAGCTCCGCGCCGACGAGCCGCATCGTCACGGGCGAGCGTCAGCCCTTGTCGTCGGCGGCGTCGGCAGCGTCATCCGCTGCGTCCTCGGCGGCGTCCCCCGCCGCGTCCTCGCCGTCGTCCGGGGCGTCATCGCCGTCGTCCGGGGCGATACCAGGGTAGGCCTCTGCCAGGGCGTCGGCAAGATCCCCGAAGACGTCGGTTGGATCGTAGAACTCGACCAGCTCCGTGGGTGTCGAGAGCGACCGCCACTCGCCGTCGCCGTCCTCGGGCACGACCTCGGCGCGGAAGGTGCCGTGGGCGTCGAGGGTCAGACGCTCATCGTCGTCGTCGACGATGACGAAGTCGCCGATCAGGCTGGCCAGTTTGCTGGCCGCCGCCTCGAAGGCCGCGAGCAGGCGCGCCTCGCTGTCCTGGCTGCGTTCCTGGTACTCCAGGGCCAGGTCGTACAGGCGACGGGCCGCGGTGTCCTCATCGTCGGCGTCGGGCACGACCGGCTGGCCGGCAGCCCATTCGTCGGCGGCCTCGGCATACAGCTCGCCCGATTCCGATGCTCCCGCAGGGGCGGCATCCAGATCCGGCACGAGGTCGTCGTCGCCGCCCGCCACCATCGATGCGGAGTCGCGAGCGCCAAGATTCCCCGCTGCCCTCGCCGCGTCGGCGAACGAGGCATAGATCTCGGCCGGGTTGTAGAGCTCGACCAGTTCGGGCGCGTCGACGACCTCAACCTCGGTCCGCCACTCGCCGGTGTCCGCGTCGAGGAATCGACTCTGCGTCTGGAAGGTCAGGTCGGGGAGGACGGACAGGAAGTCGGGCTCCTCGTCGATCAGCGTCAGGCCGCCGAGGGCGACGATCCGGTCGCGATTGGCGTCGAGGAACCGAATCATCTGTTCGGCGGCCACCCGCAGGGAGTCGCCTCGCTCCAGGTCGGCGTCGAGCGCGAGCTCGCGGAGCAAATTGGCGCGGCTCGTGTCCATCGTCTCGCTCCTTCAGCCGTGGTATTCGAGGTCCGACCCCATTCGCTCCCGCAGGAACATCGAATGGTGCCGCTCGAAGATCCATTCCCCGGCCCGGTGGCCCAGGATGCGCGCCCCCTCGTCCGCTTCGAGCCGATCGAGGGTGCCGTAGTCGGGCAGGTCCAGCATGATGACGTTGTCGAAGTCCCAACCGTGCGCGACGTTGTACCACCCGAGGAACCGGATCCCGTACTTCGTCTCGTACTCGCGGACCTGGCGCGGGAAGATCGTGCGCATGAAGAACTTGAAGAACGGGTCGCGACCGCGGCGGACGCTGAAGTAGGTCGCGAGCACGGGCACGGGCGACGTTCCTCCTTCGGCGCTGATCGTACGACGCGGGACCCGCGGGCTTTCCGCCAATCCGGGGATATTGTCGCACGCGGGTCGGGCCTTCCGACGCTGCGCCGAGCGAGGGCCTACGAGGGTCCCGATTCGCCTCCGGTCTCTGGATCGGGCACCCCGGTTGCGTCGGCGTCCTCGAGCTCTCCCACCGTCCTCGTCTGGCTCGCGAGCGGGCGACGCCGCCCGGCCGCCCGCCGGTCCGCGGCGACGAGGCGGAGCAGGAAGATGATGGTCTGACCGGTCAGCAGCAGGAGGCCGAGGACGACGAACAGGAGGACGGCGCTCACCTCGGGCGGCCAGTTCCAGGCGACGCTGAGCGGCGTGAGCACGACAACGGCAGCGAGCACGATCAGCTGGAAACGGAAACAGCCGAGCCCCGGGCCGCGCTCACCGTCGAGCGGGGCGCCCTTGTACTCGACACCGCGCGTGGTCGGCGGCGCGGCGTCGGGAAGGGGTTCGGTCACGGCCGGACTGTAGCCGACGCCAATCGATCTCGCCCGGCAACCGCGGCCCGTATCATCGACACCCAACTCGGCGTCGGCCTGCGGCCCCGCCTGAGACACGGCCCAGGGAGGACAGATGCGCATCGCCGCCGCCCAGATCCACCCCGCCTGGGGGAACAAGACGGCAACGACCGATCGAGTCGCCGACTGGATCGGGCGGGCCGCTGCGGACGGTGTCGAGCTGGTCGCGTTCGGCGAGACGTTCCTGAGCGGGTATCCCTTCTGGGTCTCGATGACCGATGGGGCGCGGTTCGAGGACGCCGACCAGAAGCGGGCCTTCGCCGCGTACCTGGATTCGGCGGTGGATGCTGACGGGCCGGAGCTGGCACGGATCGCCGAGGCGGCCCGCGATTCCCGCGTCTTTACCTACCTCGGGATCACCGAGCGCGGCGGAGGCACCGCGCGAGGGACGGTCTTCGCGACACTCGTGGCGATCGACCCGGAACGCGGCGTCGTCAGCACCCATCGCAAGCTCATGCCGACCTACGAAGAGCGGCTCGTCTGGGGAATCGGCGATGGCCATGGACTGCGCGTCCACGGGCTCCCGGGCGGCACGCGCGTCGGGGGCCTGAACTGCTGGGAGAACTGGATGCCCCAGGCACGCCACGCGCTCTACGCGGGAGGCGAGGATCTCCACGTGGCGGTCTGGCCGGGGAGCACGGAGAACACCCGGGACATCACCCGGTTCATCGCCCGCGAGGGTCGGGTGTTCGTGCTGTCGGCCGGCGTTCTCCTCCATACCGACGACATCTCGGCCGACTTCCCGCTCCGCGACCGGGTGCTGGCCGGCGGGCCACAGCTCATGTACGACGGCGGGTCGGCGATCGCGGGACCGGACGGCGAGTGGATCGTCGCCCCGGTCGCGGGCGAGGAGCGGCTGGTGGCCGCCGACATCGACCTGGCCCGCGTCCGCGAGGAGCGCCAGAACTTCGACCCGACCGGCCACTACAGCCGGCCCGACGTGTTCGACGTGCGCGTGGATCGACGGCGTCGAGCGGCCGCCACGTTCAGCGACGGCGAATAACCGGCCGATGCACGAGAAGGCGTCCAGCGGCCCCGCTACGCCGCCGAACTTTCAAGACCGATTCGGATGGCATCCCGAGCCCGAGCTGCTCGGGATCCGGGACGCGGGCACGTCCCGCGAGGCACTGACCGCCGTCGGGGCGGCCACCTGGCAGGCGGCCCTCGACTATCTCTACGACCACGCCTTCGTGCGCGGCATGGGCGACAACACGACGTACGAGGACCTGCGCGCCCGCTACTACGCCCCGACGGACGGTCCCGGGCCGGCGCCAACCGACCCCACCCCGCTGGCCGACCTCCTCGCCGACTTCAGCCGACGGATCGCCCCGTACAGCCTCAGCGCCTACCATCCGCGCTCGTTCGGCTACTTCACGCCACCACCCCTCGTCGCGTCGATCGTCGGCGAGGTGCTGTCGCAGTTCCTCCAGCAGGGCGTCGACGTCTGGCATGCCGGTCCGGTCGCGGCGTTCGTGGAGGAAGAGGTCATCGGCTGGCTGTGCGACCTCGTGGGCTATCCGCGGCTCGACGGCGACGGTGACGGCCTGGGAGGCGGGGCAGATGCCAGCTTCGGCCTGCTCACGTCGGGCGGAGTCATGGCCAACTTCATCGCCATGACCCTCGCCCGCGACATCCACGTCCCGCGGGTCCGGGCCGCGACCGGCGGCGATCCGCGACCACCGCGCGGCGCCGCGCTCGAGGGCCTCCGCGTCTACACCTCGGATCAGACGCACTTTTCCATCGGTCGGGCCCTCGACGAGCTGGGGTTTCCCGCCGACACCCTCGTGGTGGTCCCCGCCGACGATCGGTTCCGCCTTCGCGGAGCACCCGTCGCCGAGGCGATCGTCCGGGATCGCGCGGCCGGCCTGACGCCGATGGCGATCTCCGCGGTCGCCGGCGCGACGAACACGGGCTCGGTCGACGCGATCGGGGAGCTGGCCGACGTGGCGGAACGCGAGGGCCTGTGGCTCCACATCGACGCGGCCTACGGGGCGGCAGCACGTCTGTCGGCGCGCGACGCGGCCCGGGTCTCGGACCTCCATCGTGCCGACTCCGTGACGGTCGATCCGCACAAGTGGTTCTTCCAGGCCTACGACATCGGCGGTCTCGTCGTTCGCCGCGGGGCGGACCTCGAGGCGGCGTTCGGCGGCCGACGACCCGAGTACTACCGTGGCGGCGACTTCTCGGTCGGCGGGACCGCCGGGCCGAGGGACGCCCATGACGTCCACGACGCCCATGACGATCCGGGCCAGCTCAACTTCTGGAAGCTCGGGTTCGAGGGCACCCGACGTCTTCGTGCCCTCAAGCTGTGGCTGTCGTGGAGGCACCTCGGAACTGAGGGGTTCGGCCGCCTGATCGAGGCCAACAACGATCTGGCCGCGCACCTCGCGCGCCGCTGCGCGGAATCGGACGACTTCGAGGCCTACCCGGCCGAACCGGAGCTGTCGGTGGTCTGCTTCCGCCACCTGCCGGGCGGCCGCTCCGCGTCCGAAGCCATGGATCCGGCCGCCCTCGACGACCACCAGGACCGTCTCCAGGGCGCCCTCGAGCGCTCGGGAGAGGGCTGGCTCTCGACCACGCGCCTGAGCGGCGCGACCTACCTCCGGGCCGGGATCGTCAACACGCAGGCCACGGAGACCGATGTCGACGGCCTCCTCGACAGCCTGCGCCGGATCGCGGCTTCCGCCTGACCGCACACGGCATCCGCCGGCGGCCCGCCGAGGGCCCCGGCGACGTTCTCAGCGCTGGGCCTTGAACGAAAGCTTGATGTCGATTGTGCCGACGGCGGTCCCTTCGTTCGTCAGGGCGGGCGCGTCGTTGCACACGACCGTGCCCTCGACTGCCGACGAGTCCTTGCGTGAGAGCTCGAACGTACAGGCGCCGTCATCGG
>JANNUK010000147.1:0-2496 GCA_031395155.1 Chloroflexota bacterium
CCCTGGCGCAGGTAGTCGACGTCGATCGGGCCGTCGAGGCGGGCGATCGTTTCGAATGTGCGCTCGGCGCCGTCCTCAGCGCGGGCATCGACGGTCACCCGCGCCCGGGGACCAAGGCCGGCGAGGCCGCGGATCGCGAACGTCTCCCGGCCGGTCAGCCCGAGCGACGCGGCCGACTCGCCGGGCAGGTACTGGAGCGGCAGGATCCCCATTCCGACGAGGTTGGCGCGATGGATCCGCTCATAGCTCTCGGCGATCACGGCGCGGACTCCCAGGAGCGCCGGCCCCTTGGCCGCCCAGTCCCTTGACGACCCCGAGCCGTACTCCCTGCCGGCCAGCACGATCAGCGGGACGCCATCGGCTCGATAGCGCTCCGAGGCGTCGAAGATGAACATCGCCTCGCCGTCCGGCAGGTGGACCGTGTACGGCCCCTCCCGTCCGCCGGCCAGGGCATTGCGCAGGCGGATGTTGGCGAACGTGCCGCGCATCATCACCTCGTGGTGCCCCCGCCGGGCGCCGTAGGAGTTGAACTCCAGGGGGCCGACGCCGCGGGCCTGAAGCCACTGCCCCGCCGGCGAGGACGGGGCGATCGAGCCGGCCGGCGAGATGTGGTCCGTGGTTACCGAATCGCCGAGGACGCACAGCGCGCGCGCGCCCTCGATATCGGCCAGGGGCCGAGGGTCGGCGGGGAGGCCGTCGAAGAACGTCGGCTTCGCAATGTACGAGGAGGCGGCGTCCCAGGCGTACCGATCGCCCGCGGGGATCGGCAGGGCCCGCCAGCGATCGTCGCCCTCGAAGACATCGGCGTAGGTGCGGCGGAAGAGCTCGGGATCGATGGACGCGTTGATCACGGCCCGGATCTCGTCGGGCTCCGGCCAGATCTCGGCCAGATGGACGGGCCGCCCAGTGCTGTCGAAGCCGAGCGGCTCCCTCGACAGGTCGATGTCGATGCGGCCGGCCAGGGCAAACGCGACAACGAGCGGGGGCGAGGCGAGATAGCTGGCTCGCGCGAGGGGATGGATGCGACCCTCGAAGTTGCGGTTCCCCGAGAGCACGGCCGCAACCACCAGATCCTGGTCTTCGATCGCGTGCGCAATCGCATCGTCGAGCGGGCCGGAGTTACCGATGCACGTCGTGCAGCCGTAGCCGGCGAGCGCGAACCCGAGCGTCTCAAGCGGATCCATCAGGCCGGCCGCCTCGAGATAGCCGGTGACCGCCTTCGATCCGGGCGCCAGCGAGGTCTTGACCGCCGGGCCCACCCGGAGCCCGCGGGCGACGGCATTTCGAGCGAGCAGCCCGGCGCCGACCATGACCGTCGGGTTGGAGGTGTTGGTGCACGACGTGATCGCGGCGATGACCACTGAACCATGGCGCACGACGGCCGGGCCGGACGCCGTCTCAACCGTCATGCCACCGTTCTCCGACGAGCCGTTCACGCCGCCTTCGGAGGTCAGGCGAGCGGCCGCCGCGTCGGGGCGGACCTGGGGATACGCAGCCACGAAGTTCGCCGGCAGGTCCGGCAGAACGACGCGGTCCTGCGGCCGACGTGGGCCGGCCACCGACGGCGCGACCGACGCGAGGTCCAGGTCGAGCACCTGGTCGAATTCGGGAGCACGTCCGGGCATCCGCCACAGGCCCTGGGCCTTCGCGTAGCGTTCGACAAGGTCGACGCGAGCAGCCGATCGTCCCGTCAGGTGGAGGTAGGCGAGCGTTTCCTCGTCGATGGGGAACAGCGTCGCCGTCGCCCCGAACTCGGGACTCATGTTGCTGATCGTGGCCCGGTCGGCGAGCGACAGGCCGGCCAGGCCGTCCCCGGCGAACTCGACAAAGGCGCCGACGACACCGGTCGCGCGCAGCAGTTCCGTGACCACGAGGACGAGGTCGGTGGCCGTGGAGCCCTGCGGCAGTTCCCCGTGGATCCGAACGCCGACCACCCGCGGCAGCGGCTGGTAGAGCGGCTGGCCCAGGAGCACCGCCTCCGCTTCGATGCCGCCGACGCCGTACCCCAGCACACCGAGGGCGTTGATCATCGTCGTGTGTGAATCGGTCCCGACGAGCGTGTCGGGGAACGCGATCCGCCCGTCGCCGTCGGGGTCGTCGCGGTCGGTGACGGCCGTCGCCAGGAATTCGAGGTTCACCTGGTGGACGATCCCGGTGCCGGGGGGCACGACTCGAAGGCCGCGGAATGCGGTCTGGGCCAAGCGCAGGAGCTGG
This sequence comes from Chloroflexota bacterium, assembly GCA_031395155.1. Taxonomy (GTDB): domain Bacteria; phylum Chloroflexota; class Limnocylindria; order Limnocylindrales; family CSP1-4; genus CAKKPP01. The sequence goes on from JANNUK010000147.1 coordinate 2,215, forward strand.
TAGCGCTCTCCTTTGCGCTCGTACTCGCGCTCGACATTGAAGGCGAAGGCGCCGGGTGTCCCGAACCGGTCCACCTGGACGGAGTGGTCGATGACGAGGTCGGCCGGGACGAGCGGGTTGACGAGGGCGGGATCGCGGCCCAGATCGGCCATCGCGTCGCGCATGACGGCGAGGTCGACGATTGCCGGGACCCCGGTGAAGTCCTGGAGGATGACGCGCGAGGGCATGAACGGGATCTCGCGGTCGGGGGCCGCAGCGGCCGCGCCCGGGTGCCAGCCCGCG
>JANNUK010000222.1:0-13439 GCA_031395155.1 Chloroflexota bacterium
GCGATCCACTCGTCGGTGAGCGCGAGGTGGTGCGGCGTGACGTCGCAGGTGACCGGAAGGCCGGCGGCCTTGGCGCGCCGAACGAGATCGATCGAAGCGGCTGTCGAGAGGTGGGTCAGGTGGAGCCGCGCGCCGGGAACATCGCGGACGACCTCGGCGAGGATCTCGAGGTCGCGGGCAACGGCGGACGCCTCGGCCGCGGCGGGCCACCCGCGTAGCCCGAGAACCGTGGCGACGAGGCCGTCGTTCGCCTCCGCCCCGGCGGTCTGGGTCGAGTCCTCGGGATGGTCGACGATCGGAAGACCGAGAGAGCCGGCGTAGGCGAGGGCGTTTCGGAGGATCGATGCTGAGCGGACCGGGGACCCGTCGTCCGAGAAGCCGATGACGCCGGCATCGGCCAACTCACCGAGGGCGGCGAGCGTCTCGCCACCTCGACCGGCCGTGACCGCGCCGTAGGCCTCGACGCGGATCGGCGATCCCGTGGCCGCGACCGCCGCGCGGACGCGGGCGAGAACGCTTGGCTCATCGAGGGTCGGCGTCGTGTTCGGCATGAGGCAGACCGTGGTGAAGCCGCCGTGCGCGGCCGCGGCGATGCCGGTCGCGATCGTCTCCGCGTCCTCGTTGCCGGGCTCGCGGAAGTGGGCGTGGAGATCGGTGAACCCCGGGGCAACGACGATCCCCGTTCCGTCGACCCCGTCGGCCCGTGCTTCGTCGGCCTCTTCGCCGTCGAGCCAGGTGACGGCCTCGAGGATCCCGGCGCGAACGACGATCTCGCCCGGCCCTTCGCGACCCGATGCGGGATCGAGGAGCCACGCCCGGCTGACGTCGAGCTCGGCGACGAGCTGCCCGATCGTCGCCTCGACCTCGATCACAGGTGGGCCTCGGCGCCGGTCTGGACTCCAGCCATCAGGTACAGCAGCGCCATGCGCACCGCGACGCCATTCGAGACCTGGTCGGTGATGACCGATCGATCCATCGTCGCCACGTCGGGCGCGATCTCGACGCCCTCGTTCATCGGTCCGGGATGCATCACGAGCGCATCCGGCTTCGCGTTCGCGAGTCGCGCGCGGGTCAACCCGTAGCGTGCCGCGTACTCGCGGAGCGACGGGAGGAGCCCGCCTTCCATCCGTTCCGTCTGGATCCGGAGGGCCATCACGACATCGGCGTCGCGGAGCGCGGCCGCGACATCGGAGGTAACCGTGAACGTCCGTCCCGCGGTTGCGCCGGCCTTCGCCCAGGCATCGAACCCGCGCAGCAGCGTCGACGGGCCGCACAGCCAGAGATCCGCGCCGGCCGCCGTGAGCGCCCAGATGTTCGAGCGGGCGACCCGCGAGTGCATCACGTCCCCGAGGATCACGACCTTGCGCCCGGCGAGGAGAGCTCCACCGGGGCTGCTGCCACCGGGGCTGCTGCCACCGGGGCTGTCGCCACCGCCGGCGAGTCTGCCGCCGAGTCGGTCCCGCATCGTGTACAGGTCGAGCAGCGCCTGGGTCGGGTGGGCGTGCCAGCCGTCGCCGCCGTTCAGCACCCCACCGCCGAAGTGCTGCGCTGCCAGGTAGGGCGCGCCCGATGTCCCGTGGCGGATCACCAGCAAGTCCGCACCAAGCGCCTCGACCGTCCGCACGGTGTCGATGAGCGACTCGCCCTTCGTCACCGACGACGTGGACGCGGCGATGTTGACCACATCGGCCGAGAGGTTCTTCGCCGCGACCTCGAAGCTCACCCGGGTCCGCGTCGACGCCTCGTAGAACAGGATCGTCACCGCGCGGCCCCGCAATGCCGGCACCTTGGGGATCGGCCGCGCGAGGACCTCCTTCATGGCATCGGTCGTGCGCATGACGAGTTCGATCTCGGGCCAGGTCACAACGTCGAGGTCAAGGAGGTGTCGGTGCGGCCACCCGATCCCCTGCGTTTCGGGTGCGTCGTCGACCAGGGGGATCGAAACGACGACCGGGGCTGCCGCCGAACCGGCAGCGCGATCCTCCACGTCCGAGTCTTCGGTCGCCACGGAATCCTCGACCGCGCCGGCCATGCGGCCGCCCGGCACGGCCACGCTCACGCGACCGGCTCGGCCGCCGCCACCAGGGCCGCGCGTTCGATCATCACGCCATCCTCACCGTCAAGTTCCTCGAGGTGGACCCGGACCTGCTCCTCGCGCGACGTCGGGACGTTCTTGCCGACATGGTCGGCACGGATCGGGAGTTCGCGATGCCCCCGATCCACGAGTACCGCGAGCCGGATCGCCTGGGGCCGCCCGAAATCGACGAGTGCATCCATCGCCGCTCGGATCGTCCGTCCCGTGTAGAGGACGTCGTCGACGAGGACCACGGTGCGGCCATTGAGGTCGAATGGAAGATCCGTACCCTTCACGACGGGCTGCTGGGCGATCACCGAGAGGTCGTCTCGGTAGAACGTGATGTCGAGGGCGCCGACGGGGATGCGCACCCCTTCGTGCTCGGCGATGGCATCGGCAATCCGCCGCGCCAACGGGACGCCGCGGCGCTGGATCCCGACGAGTGCCAGGCCGTCCGTGCCGGCCTGCTTCTCGACGATCTCGTGGGAAATGCGAACAGTCGCCCGACGAATTTCGTCGGCGGTCATGATCTGGCGCCCGTTCATCGGCGCCCATCCTCCGGGCCGTTGTCCGGCGCCCGCTCGTCGCGCGCTGCGCGTCGCACGATCCGTCTCTCCTTCCCGGCCTCGCGGGGCCCATCACCGGCTCTCACGGCCAGTCTTGAAGGTCGGACGCAAGGATACCTCGCCGGGCGACGCCTGACCCGTGCGGCCCGGCCAACGCGTCGAGACCCGGCCAACGCGTAGAGGCCCGGCCAACGCGTAGAGGCTCCGATACGCTCGAGGTGAGCGCCGCGCTGCAGAATCGTGGTCGTGGACGACCATCGTGTCGGTGGAGTGATCCGGGCCCTCCGTCTGCGACGCTGTTGGCGTCAGCTCGACCTCGCTCTGGCATCCGGCCTCTCGCGCACATCGATCTCTCGCGCGGAGCGCGGACACGTGTCGCAAATGGCCATCCAGGACGTGCGACGGATCTGCTCTTCGCTCGACCTTCGCCTGGATCTCGTGCCCCGCTGGCGCGGCGGAGATCTCGATCGCCTGATCTCGGATCGTCATGCCCGAATGCACGATCTCACCGGCCCCCTGTTGAGTGCCCGGGGCTGGAGCCGCTGGCCGGAGGTCTCCTTCGCAGTGTTCGGCGAGCGCGGTGTGATCGACCTGTTGGCGTGGCATGCGACACGTCGGACGATCCTGATCATTGAACTCAAGACGGAGATCGTCGACGCCAACGAACTGGTGGCGACCCTGGATCGGAAGCGTCGTCTCGCGATCGGTATTGCGCGAGACCGCGGGCTCGCTCCCGAATGCGTCGGCTCGCTGCTCCTCGTCGCGGATTCTGCGACGAACCGACGGCGGGTTTCTCGCTATGACGCGCTGCTGCGCGCCGCCTTTCCGGCACGGGGGGCGGCGATGCGACGCTGGCTCCGAAACCCGGTCGGCGGCTGCGATGGGCTCCTATTTCTCTCATATGACCGCACCGGGAACGTTATCCAAGGACTCACGTCTCGAAAACGGGTCCGGCACGGCCGACAGGCCCGATCCGTGCGTGGGATGGATCTCAGGGCCGCCACCCAGCCCACCACCGACTCCGATTCGATGGATAACGTTCCCCCGGCGAACGTATGAGTATTGGCGGGCAGATGGGGCGGCGGGCGGTGGCCGACGGCAGATGGCGGGCAGATGGGGCGGCGGGGCGACCGATGGCGCGGGTCGGCGCCCGACAATCGATCCCTCAGCCTCAGTAGACCCGAACCGTCACCCACGTCGTGCCCGCAAACCAGGGGCAGCCACAGATCTGGAAGAAGTCCGGCCGGTACAGGTCGACGATCCGAATCTCCTTCTGCGGGCCGTAGTCATTGACCACCCGTTCAAGGCAGCCGCCGTCGCCGCAGATCACGACGCGCGTACCGCGCGGCAGCCGCATCGCGGTCGTGCCGTTGTCGTAGAACGTGGCGTAGCCCGACAGCGTGTACCGCGGCGCCTTCCAATCCCAGCCCGATCGACCGGCGGGTTGCGCGGCCACAGTACGCGGCGGCAAGACCCACTCCTGCCCGGGCTCGATGAAGGTCGCGTCGGCGATCAGGAAACTGGAAGACCGATGGGCAGTGTCAAGGGGATCGATCACCAATTCGGCTCGATCCGAGGCCGCCGGGATGACGACGCGTTGGAACGCTGCCTGGTCAGCAGCCTGATCGGGGTCGGGTGTTCTCGACCCCGCGAGACCTGGCAGCGAACCCAGGGCGAGCGCGGCGGTGAGCGCTGCGCTCGCGACCATTCGACTAGGTCGCATGGATCGAATCTAGGGCATCCCGGCGATTGCCGCCAGACCCTTCCGCGCGGCCGGTTATTGCAGGACCAGCAGCTCCGATCCGGGCCGCGACTCGATCGTGCCGAAGCGGTCCAATGACCACGCCACGACGTGGACCCGGCTGCCCTCGCCGTCCTGGCCCGGCGGCGTGATCCAGGCCAGCCGGCCTCGCTCCAGCGAGAACCCGCGCAGCGCCGGTGCGCCGTCAAGACGGTCCTCGGAGGCCGTCAGGAGACCGGTCTCAGGGTCGACCACGAACAACCGGAGTGAGCCGATCTTCGGATCGGCCGGGTCGGCGATCCACACTGCGAGCCGCGTTCCGGTGGGATCCCAGCGGGCATCGAAGTCGACCACGGGACCCTCGGCGAGAACGGTCCGCACCACGACCGGCGCAGGCGAGCCGGACGGATCAAGGCTCGACGACGGCTCGATGGAGGCGGGCGCGGTGCCGGCGGGCTCGCTCGGAGCGGGCGCGCTCGGAGAGGGTGCCGGCGACCCCGCATCGGGCGACGGGCTCGCATCGGGATCGATCGATGGCTGGGGTCGCTCAGGCGCAATCCAGGCATCGAGCACGAGACGTCCGTCGCCGAGCCCCCAGCCGACGCCGGTCCCGTCCACCAGAAGCGTGCCTTCCCAGTGAACGACGAACCGCTCGCTTGGATCCACGACGGGTCGCCACGAGGAGCCGACGAGGTCGAGCGAGGCGCCCGTTGCCGGATCAAGCACGAAGGCCACGCCATCGAAGATATCCGTCATCGCCGGAGAGAGGCCCGGGTCGAGCGATGACGTCGAACCCGGGTCCGTCGCGGGAGACGGCGTCGGCGACGGCGTCGGCGTCGCGACCGGTGGCGGCGACGTCGGGCTCGGCGTCGGACCGAGGTCGACGATAGTCAGGCCGATCGGCACTGCGCGGCTACCGAGGACCAGGTCGTCGATCCACCCCGTGAACACCGAACGGCCGTCGAAGGTCACAGGTCGCGCCAGCACGTCGCCGGCCTGCCAGACGTAGATGTCCGGGCCGGCGGACCCGTCGGCTGGACGGGCGGAGAACGCGAACCACGCGCCGTCCCGCGAATAGGCAGCGTCCCCGACGACGATGACGTCGTTGATGATCGCCGTGGCGCCATCGGCAATCGGGATCGGGGTGGGCGCCGGCGTGGCGTCGGGGGTTGCGTCGGGCGAGCTGGAGGGTGTCGCGCTCGGATCGTTGCTCGGCGATGGCGTCGGTTCGGGCGTCGGCGTCGGGTCGGGTGTCGGGTCGGGCGTGGCCCTTGGGGTGGGGCTGGGGGTCGCACTCGGATCGAACGAGGGCTCCGGCGTCGGCACCGGCACGATGAACACGGAGCCGCCGGTGGTGCCTGCGGCCGCGTCGACCACGACGATCTGGGGCGCCGTCGGCGACAGCACCACCGAACCGGGTGCCCGACTCAACTCGACGGACTTGCCCGCGCTGGCATCGATCGGCGCACACTCGGCGCCTGCGTCGACGCTGCAGACGGCATCGAAGTCGACCACAAACAGGTCGTAGGTTCCCAGGTCGTTCTTCTGCACCCAGGCAACCTGGTTCGGCGGGATCGCGAGCGGCGTCGAACCCGGAGTGGCGTTGGGGCCGGGGGTGACAGGCGGCGTGGAGGGGTTCACCGCCGTCTCGGGCGGCGTCTTGCCGAACAGGGTGACGCCGACGACGACCGCGACGACCAGCAGTCCGGAGGTTGCCCCCAGCGGAACGCGCCCGATTCGGGGCAGTCGCCAGGCCCGACTCGCACTGGAAGCTTCCTGTTCGATGGCAGCGGCGGTCCGCGCCCACAGATCTCGGGGCGGCTCCGGAGCCACGTCCCGAAGTGATCGGAGCTGCACGCGATCGGCCTCGTATGCAGCCGCCAGCTCACGACACGTGGAGCAATCGCCCAGGTGGTCGGATAGCCAGGCTGCGTCGGACGCCGGCAGGCGCTCGACGAGGTCGAGTGCCGAAAGGACGCGGGCCCGCTCGTGTTCGGAGGCCCAGTCGTCGGGCCGGCGACGTCGGAAGATCGTCATCGCTCGCCCGCCTCGATCGTCGCGGACTCGCCGGCAGCATCTGCTGCACGCTCCTCGGTCAGGGCCTGGCGGAGGCTCCCGCGGGCCCGCGAGAGAAGAGCTCGCGCAGCGATGTGGCTGACCCCAAGCGCCGCGGCCAGTTCGAGCCCGGTCAGGTCGTGCAGTTCATTGAGGAGGAGAGCCGCTCGCTGGCGCTCCGGAATCCGGGCCAGTGCGCGCTCGAGATCGCCCGACAGGCGCAGCTCCATGGCCATGTGCTCGGCAGACGGTGAGGAGCCACGCGACTCGCCGGTCCAGGGGATGAACCGCACGATCTTGCGCCGGCGAAGCTCATCGAGGGCCACGCGATGGGCGATCTGGTACAGCCACGCCCGGGCGTTCTCCGGCTTCTCGAGTGTGTCGTACGCCTTGTAGGCCTTCACGAACGCGTCCTGGGTCAGGTCGGCGGCGAGTTCCCCATCACGGACCATGCGATAGAGGTATGCGTAGATCTCGCCGTGGTGCTTGCCGAACAGCTCCTCGACGAATGCCCCGGCAGCGCCGCGGTCCCAGGTAGCGCTCACGGCGCGGCCACCACGGACCTGCACGCCGCTCCCGAACGGGAAGCTGCGGGCGTCGTGGGAGAGCGCAGACATGGGGGTGCCGGCCACGACACGAAGACGACGGGTCTCATGAGGGTGTGACGCGGCCGCACAAGATCGCGCCCGCTCATCGATCCGGGTGCTCCGCGTGCGCCACGGCGCGCGCGAGGAGTTCCTCGACGGCATCTTCCGGCGACACCGGGTTGACCGGCAGTCCAGTACCTACCTCGAGGCCGGCGATCTCGCGCAGACGGGGATGGACCTCCCAGTGCCAGTGGTACGTCGAATCAACCTGCTCGCGCAACGGCGCTGTGTGCAGGAGCAGGTTGTACGGCGGCCCATCGAGGCTCACCGCCAGGCGGGCGAGCACGTTGCGGAGCGCCTCGGCCGTGGCCCGAACGTCGGCGTCAGTGGCGCGGCTGAAGTCGGCCTCGTGGCGACGGGGCACGATCCACACCTCGAAGGGCGAGCGCGACGCCCAGGGGGCGAAGGCGACGCTGTCGGTGTCCTCCCAGACAAGCCGCTCGGGTCGCGACACCTCGTCGCGCACCAGCCGGCAGTACGGGCACTCCCCCTCCCTGATCACGAAGCGCGCGGCACCTCCCAGCTCCTCGGCGATGCGGTGCGGAACCTGGGGAACGTCGTAGAGGTCGAGGCACAGGTGGTTGGTCCGGGCGCCGGCCTGATCGCCCCAGTTCTGGACCACCTGGAGATAGTCGGTCTGGCCCGCGGCGCGGGCCTCGGCGAGCGCGCTGCGGGCGACACCGATCATGGCCTCGATGACCGGCGTGCCGACGGCATGGAGCGGCCGGTGTTCGCGCGGCGGCGCGACGATGGTTCGCCAGCTGCCGGCGGCGCGCGCGTCGGCGATGGACACCTGCCCCAGCCCGGTGGCAAGAGCTCGCGCTTCCGCCTCCGTCCCCACCACGTGAAAGGCGAAGTCCTTCAGGACGCGGAGGCGAACGCCGTCGCCGGCCGGCTCGACGCAGTTCGCGCAGTGGTCGCCGTCGTCGATCGAGGCCGCGGCCGTCGCGAACCGATCGCGATGGAACTCACGGTCCACCACCGTGGCCACCCACCAGCCCGTGATGGGATCCTTGCGCAGTTCGAACAGTCCGGCGGCCATCGATCAGCCCGCCCCGAGTTGTCGTCCGAGCAACTCGGCGAAGATCGTCGCGGCTCGCTCGACGGCGTCCGTGGACGGCCCTTCGTCCGGCCGACCGGCCTCTCGTGCGATCGACGTCGAGGCCACCCCGGGCATGCCGCACGGATCGATGAGCTCGAAGTCCCGAAGATCGGGGTTCACGTTCAGAGCGATGCCGTGGTACGTGACGCCGCGCTCCACCCTGATCCCGAGGGCGCCGATCTTGCGCGGCATCGGCCCGTCGGGATCGCTCCAGCAACCGGGGTGGCCGTCGCGCCTCCCCGCGTGGACGCCGAGCGCAGCGCACGTCCCGACCATTGCCGCTTCGAGCGCGCGCACGAGCGGGCGGAGCAGGAGGTCGCGGTCGGCCAGGCGCAGGATCGGGTAGGCCACGAGCTGACCGGGGCCGTGGTAGGTCACCTCGCCACCGCGCTCGACGGCGATGACCTCGATCCCACGTGCGGCGAGGAGCTCCGGCGTAGCCAGAACGTGGGCGGTATCCGAGTGGCGACCCAGGGTCAGGACCGGCTCGTGCTCAAGGAGGAGCAGCTGATCGGGGATGGCGCCTGCCTCACGCTGGTCGACAAGCTGCTTCTGAAGCGCCCAGGCCTCGCGATAGGCAATCCGGCCCAGCCAGCGACGCTCGATGGGCTGGCGGCGCGGGTCCGTCGCGACGGCGACGGCGGTCGTATCCACGCTCAGCACGATAGCAGGAGGCAGGTCGCCGGCACCCGGGCGTGACGCTCGTGGGAGACTGGGCGAACGTACGGAGGCGCGGCCATGACCAAGCCGACCACCGGCGCGGGCACGCTCGGAGCGTCGCGCCCGTCCGCCGGTTCGTCGTTCCCCCCGATCTCGGACTATGCCTTCCTGTCCGACGGCGAGGTGACCGCGCTCATCGCTCCGAGCGGAAACGTCGAGTGGATGTCGGTGCCGCGCATGGACTCGCCGAGCATCTTCGGCGCAATGCTGGACCGTGACGCCGGCGGGTTCCGGTTCGGACCGGCAGATGTCCTCGTCCCCGCGGCGCGGCGGTACCTGCCCGGGACGATGATCGTCGAGACGAGCTGGGGCAGCCCAACCGGCTGGATCATCGTGCGCGACGTCCTGCTCATGGGGCCGTGGCATCACGACCGAGAGCGCTCGCCGACCCATCGACGGCCACCCACCGACTATGACGCGGAGCACGTCCTGCTGCGCATCGTTCGCTGCGTCAACGGTGAGGTCCAGCTCTCGCTCGAATGCGAACCGGTCCTCGACTACGGCCGCGTGCGCGGAGAGTGGACCTACGTGGGCGATGGCTACCGACAGGGTGTCTACGCAGCCGCGGGGAACGACGTCGAACTGACACTCACCTCGGATCTGAACCTCGGCTTCGAGGGACCGCGGGCGATCGCCCACCACCTGCTCAAGGAGGGCGAGGCCCGTTTCGTCGCCCTGTCGTGGGGTCCGGAGGCGCCGCCCGTGGAGTCGGACGACGCGTACCGGCGTCTCGTGTGGACGGCTCATCACTGGCAGCACTGGCTGGCCCGGGCGCACCTGCCGGATCATCGCTGGCGGCCTTACCTCGAGCGGTCGGCGCTGACCCTCAAGGGTCTCACCTACGCACCGACGGGCGCGATCATCGCCGCGCCGACGACGTCATTGCCCGAGGATCCGGGCGGCGAACGCAACTGGGATTACCGCTTCTCGTGGATCCGCGACTCGACATACGCGCTGTGGGCGCTCGACACGCTGGGCCTCGACTGGGAAGCGGCCGACTTCTTCAGCTTCCTTGCCGACGTCACGGTCGTGGATGACGACCTGCAGGTCATGTACGGGATCGGTGGAGAGCGTGAGCTCCACGAGTCGACCCTCGACCACCTCCACGGGTACGTGGGCTCACGGCCGGTCCGGATCGGGAACAGCGCGTTCCGCCAGCGCCAGCACGACGTGTGGGGCGCGCTGCTCGATTCGGTTTACCTGCATGCGAAGACGCGTGACCAGCTCGACGATCGGATCTGGCCAATGCTGATCCGCCAGGTCGAGGCGGCGCTCACGCACTGGCGCGAACCGGATCGCGGGATCTGGGAGGTGCGCGGCGAGCCGAAGGACTTCACCTCGTCCAAGGTCATGTGCTGGGTGGCCGCCGACCGCGGCGCTCGCCTCGCCCGCCTCCGCGACGACGAGACGTTGGCGACCCGCTGGCAGGCGGCCGCGGACGAGATCCATGCCGACGTCTGCGCCAACGGCGTCGACAAGCGGGGTGTGTTCACGCAGGCCTACGGATCGCCCGGGCTCGATGCGTCGGCCCTGCTGATCCCGCTGGTCGGGTTCCTTCCGGGTTCGGATGCGCGCGTGCGTGCGACCGTGCAGGCGGTGGCCGAGGAGCTTGCCGTCGACGGCCTGGTGCGCCGCTACCGCACCGAGCAGACGGACGACGGCCTGCGCGGCGACGAAGGGGCGTTCGTCATCTGCTCGTTCTGGCTGGTATCGGCGCTGGTCGAGATCGGTGAGACGGCACGCGCCCGCCGGATGTGCGAGAGCCTCCTGGCGAGAGCCAGCCCGCTCGACCTGTACGGCGAGGAGATCGACCCCGAAACCGGGCTCCATCTCGGCAATTTCCCCCAGGCGTTCACGCATCTGGCGCTGATCAACGCGGTAATGCGGGTGATCGCAACCGAGGGCTGATCACGGCCTGGCGCCACTCGTGCCTCGCGAACGGCGAACGGCGACCACGGCTGGTCCGTAGACTGCCGTGAGTGCCCAAGCTTCTACACGTGGCTCGGGTCGCGAGCGATCGATGAGCCGGCTCGGAGACGCGCGCCGCCACGTCCTCGGATCGATCCGGGTGGTTCGGGCCGTGCTGCGCAATCCGGCGATGCGCCGGGTCGAAGTCGCGTTCCTCCTGTTCAACGCCACCGAGTTTGGAACGTGGGTCGCGGTCCTGCTGTACGCCTACGGCGCGACCGGAGCGGGGAGCCTCGGCATCGTTGCGCTCGTACAGCTGGTACCGGCCGGCCTGTTCGCGCCGCTCGCAGCGTCGCTCGCGGATCGATACCGGCGAGAGCTCGTGCTGGCGGTGGGATACGTGCTCCAGGCCGCAACGCTCGGAGCGACGGCAGCCGGGATGCACCTCGGCGCCGACCCGATCCTCGTCTACGCCTTCTCGACAACATCCGTCGCGGTCATGACGATCACCCGCCCGACCCAGGGCTCGCTGCTCCCTTCGCTCGCGCGCACGCCCGAGGAACTGACGGCGGCGAACGGGATGTCGGGAACGATCGAAGGAGCCGGCGTCCTCATCGGGCCGTTGACGGCGGCGGCGATTCTGACCGTCGCGAATCCGGGATCGGTGCTGGCGGCGGGCGCCGTCGCATGCGTGGTCGCGATGCTCCTCGTGGTTCGGCTGCGCCCGGCGGCGAGGCGGACCGGTGGAGGTGGGACCGTCGATGCCACCGACAGCTCTTCTGGCAGGACGCGTCGCGTCGCTCCGAGCCCAACGCTCGGGGCAGGAGCGTCTGGCAGGACGCGGAGGGCGGCCGGTGGGGCGGAGTCCTCGGGCCCTGCGGCTGATATGGGATTGCGCACGTCGACTAAAGTGGCGGGAGAGGTGACCAACTCGGCCCACACAGGGGTGCGTCCTTACGATGTCGGCTGTCCGGGAGTGGCTTCGCCTTGCCGCCGATCCGACGATCCTGCGCCGCTCACTCATCACGTGCATCGTCGTCGGGGTCGCCCTGACGGCCATCAACCACGGACCGAACCTGATCGCCGGTATGGCCGACCCGATGTTCCTGCCCCAGTTCGCCCTGACCCTGCTCGTCCCGTTCGTCGTGGTCACGGTGTCCAGCGTGGCCGCGATCCGGGGACGGGGGGCGCGGGCAACAACGGAGTACCTCGTGCTCGAGCGCGAGATGGAGGTCGTGGGCAAGTTCCCCAAGCAGAACCCCAACCCCGTCCTTCGCATGTCGACCGGTGGAGAGCTCTTGTTCGCCAACGACGCGAGCGATCCGATCCTCCAGGCGCTCAAGGTCACGGTCGGAGAGCAATTGCCCATCGACACCGTGACGCAACTTCGTGAAGCCGCCGCCGAACCGCCGCGGACGGTCGAACTCGAGTGTGGCCATCGAACGTTTTCGATCCTGCCGGTCGACGTTGATGGCTTCGCCTTCCTGAACCTGTACGGGACCGACATTACCGCGGCAAAGGCCATCGACAAGTTCCCGGAATTCAACCCGAATCCGGTGATGCGGATGACGCCCGACGGCCGGCTGCGGTACGCCAATGCGGCCAGTGAGCCCATCGTAAAGAGCCTGGGCGTCGCCGTCGGTGACCCGCTTCCTGACGACATTGTCGAGCGGGTCCGGCGGTCATGCGCCGTCACCCGCGAGACGGTCGAAATCCAGGGGATGGGTCGGATCTACTCGCTCTACCCGGTCGAGATCCGGGAGCTGGGGTTCACGAACCTCTACGCCACGGACATCACGGCGATGCGGGCGTTGGACAAGTTTCCCGACGCCAACCCCAACCCGGTGCTCCGGGTTTCACGCGCCGGGAAGCTCCTGTACGCGAACCCGGCGGCGGCGCTCGTGAAGGAGGCGCTCCGCGCGGAGATCGGTGAGGAGCTGGAACCAGCGATGTGCGACCGGATCCAGCGGATCGCAGAGGCCGAATCCACCGAGGTTATCGAGGTGGAACGCGAGGGACGGGTCTGGGCCCTGCTGACGATGCCCGTCTTCGAATTCGAGGCCGTCAACATGTACGGGACCGAGATCACGGCCACCCGGGCACTCGCGAAAGCGCACCACGAGAACGAGCGGTTGCTGCTGAACATCCTTCCGGAGTCGATCGCCACGCGCCTTCGCGGCGGCGAACTGACCATAGCCGATCATTTCGATGAGATGACGGTGCTCTTCGCCGATGTCGTGGGCTTCACCCAGATGTCGGTATCGATGGCGCCGGCCGAGCTGATCGCGATGCTTAACCGGGTCTTTTCGATGTTCGATGAGCTGTCCGATCGGTTCGCGCTCGAGAAGATCAAGACGATCGGCGACGCGTACATGGTCGTGGGCGGGCTGATGAGCCACGAGAACGACGAGGCGGAACGGGTGGCCGATATGGGCCTGGCAATGCTCGATGCTGTCGACGGTTATGCCAGCAAGAGCGGGATGGACCTCCAGATCCGGGTCGGGCTCCACGCGGGACCGGCGGTGGCCGGGGTCGTCGGCATCAAGAAGTTCATCTACGACGTGTGGGGCGACACGGTCAACACCGCGTCGCGGATGGAGTCGCACGGGGTACCGGGTCGGATCCA
>JANNUK010000209.1:0-7521 GCA_031395155.1 Chloroflexota bacterium
ACCGACCCGTCGGGATCGTCCGGCCGCCGTGCGTCGGCGGAGGCCGCCGTCCTGAGCTACGACGAGGCGCTGCATGCGATCGCCGAACGCGGTCGATACGGGATTCGCCTCGGTCTCGGCCGGATCCGGGCGCTTCTGAAGGCGCTGGGCGACCCGCAGCACGAGGTACGTGGCGCCCTGGTCGCGGGGACGAACGGAAAGGGCAGTGTGCTGGCCCTTGCGGCGGCAGCCGCGCGAGCGGCCGGGCTTCGTGTTGGAGAGACGCCGAAACCCCATCTCGTGACGTATCGCGAGCGCCTCCAGCTCAACGGCCGCCCGGTGGACGCAACCACGTTCGCCCGACTCGTTGGCGAGGTGCTGCCGTTCGCGGACCGCATCGCACGGCGTCACGGCGAGCCCACGGAATTCGAGCTGCTCACCGCAGTCGTGTTCCGTTGGTTCGCCGAGGTCCGTCCGGACGTGGCGCTCGTCGAGGTCGGCCTGGGCGGCCGGCTCGATGCCACGCATGCCTGGGACGGGGGAGTCGCGGCCATTACCAATGTCGATCTCGACCACATGGATCGGCTCGGATCGACGATCGCTGCGATCGCCCACGAGAAGGCCGCGATCATCGAGCGCGGCGACCACGCGGTGACGGCCGCGACCGGCGACGCGCTCACGGTCATCCGTCGCCGTGCGCGGCGGCTCGGCGTGCCGCTGGTCGAGGTGGCGGCTCCGCCCATTCTCGGCTGGGATCGCGACGGGCTGGATGTGGACCTGCCGCGTCTCGGCCCGACCCGCATCGGCCTCCGGGGAAGGCACCAGGCGATCAATGCGGCCACGGCCCACGCCGTCCTCGACGCCCTCGGGGCGGCCGGGATCGCCAACGTGCCGGACGAGGCGCGCCGGCGCGGGTTCGCCTCGGCAACCTGGCCGGGGCGGCTGGAGCTTGTCGAGCGAGGGGGGCAGGTGATCCTCCTTGACGGAGCGCACAACCCGGCCGGCGCCGCCGCTCTCGCAACGGCCCTCGAAGACCTTCGCCCGCATCTCAGCGGCCGGGGTCCACGTCCGCTTGAACCGCTGACCCTGCTCACCGCGGTGGCGGCCGACAAGGACGTGGCCGGTGTCGTCGCTGCGCTTGCCGGGAGTCCGGCACTGGAGATGGCAACCATCCTCTGCACCCAGTTCGACGATCCGCGCGCCCTTCCCGCGGCCCTGTTGGCAGCGGCCTGGTCCCGGGCTGCAGCAACGACCCACCTCGTAGTCGCTGTGCCCGACTGGCGCGAGGGTCTCGATCGAGCACTCGAGATGGCCTCGGGGCCGATCGTCGTGACGGGCTCGTTGTACCTTGTCGGGGCAATCCGGGCGCTTCTCGTCGACGATCCCGACCTGGCCGACCCGGCGACATGAGGTTCCGCAGCCACCCGTGACCGAAACCGACGAGCGCGTTGTTCCCAGCCCGCGGAGTGTCGCTTCCGGCCGCATCGGTGAACCCGGTGGGGAGGGTCCGTCGTTTGCCGTCCCGGACGGCGCGAACGTCGGCCTGCCACGCCACCCGGTGGCCCTCGACATCGGGAATCGGCGGTTCGATTGGGGTCGTCGGACCTACGTCATGGGCATCGTGAACGTGACCCCCGACTCGTTCTCCGGCGACGGTTTGCTCGCCGGCTTGGGCGGGGATCCCGAACGGGTGGCGGAGGCGGCCGCAGGCCTTGCGCGTGCCATGGTGGCGGACGGAGCGGACCTGGTCGATGTCGGTGGCGAATCGAGTCGTCCGGGACACCAACGGGTGGATACGGCCGAGGAGATTCGCCGCGTCGTGCCGGCCGTGGCCGCCATTCGTGCCGCACTTCCCGGCCTTCCGATCAGCGTCGACACGGTCAAGCCGGCCGTCGCGGCCGCCGCCATCGACGCCGGAGCCGACCTCGTCAACGACGTGTGGGGCGTGGCCGACGACGACCGCCTCGCGCGCCTCGCAGCGGAGCGCGACGTGCCGCTCGTCCTGATGCACAACCGGGCCGAGGCGCGCTACGTCAACCTGCTCGCGGAAGTGGTCGCAGACCTCCAGCGGGCGATCGAGCGTGCGATGGCGGTGGGCGTGCCGTGGGACCACATCGTGATCGACCCGGGATTCGGGTTCGGCAAGGCGCCGGAGCACAACCTCGCGCTGCTGCGCAACCTCACGTCCCTCCGCTTGCTGGCGCGGCCGATCCTCCTGGGCACGTCGCGCAAGTCGACGCTGGGACGGGTGCTCGACCTGCCGGCGGATGATCGGTTGGAGGCGACGTTGGCCACGACCGCCCTCGGAATCGCTGGCGGCGTCGATATCGTTCGGGTCCACGACGTTCGGGCCAACGTTCGCGCAGCTCGGATGACCGACGCAGTGGTTCGCGGAGCCCACCGATGAGCGACCGCATCCTCCTGCACAACATGGTCTTCCAGGCGCGTCACGGCTACTACGATCATGAGCAGGTCACGCCCCAGCGCTTCGAGGTGGACGTCGAATTGACGTTCGACCTGCGACCCGCCGGCCTGGAGGACGACCTGCAGCAAACCGTCGACTACGCCGCGGTGTACGGCGCGACCCGCCAGATCGTCGAATCCACCACGTTCCGGCTCTTGGAGGCACTGGCAGAGGCGATCAGCCACGAGATCCTTGCCGGATTCCCGATCGTTGGCAACGTCCTCGTCCGGGTCCGCAAGCCAGAGGTCAGCCTGGGCGGCCCGCTCGATTTCGCCGGCGTCGAGATCCGCCGGCATCGTTGACCCGGAAGCCCGGTCGGCCTTCGGTCTAGAGGTCCGGAGGCCGGGTTCCGAGGGTGACCCTCAGGACCATCGGCTCGGTCCCGCGCAGGATCGACATGTCCACCGTCTGGCTGGGAGCGAACTGGCTGAGGATGGCGTCGAGCGGATTCTCACTGTCGATGACCTTGCCGCCCACGCTCACGATAATGTCGCCCTCGCGGACCCCGGCCGCATCGGCTGGGCCACCGGAGACGATCCCCGCCAGGGTCTGCCCGCTGGCCGACTGAGCCGACCGCACGATCGCACCAGCACCGACCGGGAGGCTCTCCTGCTGTTGCAGCTTGAGGGTGACCGGCTCGTAGCGGATCCCGATATACGGGCGCGCGAGCTCTTTGCCTTCGAGCGCCTGCTGCATGATCGGCCGGGCGATATCGATCGGGATTGCGAAGCCGATCCCGTTGCTGTTCTGAGCGATGGCGGTGTTGATCCCGATCACGCGCCCGGCGGCGTCGATAAGCGGGCCGCCGCTGTTCCCGGGATTGATGGCTGCGTCGGTCTGGATGAGGTTGTTCAGCCGCGTCCCGTCGGTGACCGTGATGGAGCGGCCCTTCGCGGAGACGATGCCGCTGGTGACCGTATTCGAGTACGTTCCGAGCGGACTACCGATGGCGATCAGGAGCTGGCCGACCTGGAGGTCGCTCGAGGTTCCGATCGGCGCCACCGGCAGGTCCGTCGCGTCGACCTTGACGATGGCCAGGTCGGTCAGGGTGTCGATGCCGTACACGGTGCCCTGGAACTCACGCCCATCCTTCAACTCGATCGTCAGTGTGGTGCTGTCGGCGACCACATGGCGGTTGGTGAGGATCCAGCCGCCGGCGTCGTAGATGACGCCGGACCCCACGCCCGTCTCCGGGATCTGGCCGCCGACGAGATCCGTCGTTGCTCCCGTGGCGGTAATCCGGACCACGGCGGGGCTGACCAGCGCCGCGGCCTGCACGATCGACGACCCGTCCGCCACCACGACCGGTTGGCGCGATGCCACGGGATCGGCGTCGGGCACGGTCGGCGCAGGCAGGCGATCGAGGGCTCCACCGGCGTCGAGCGCGAGATACGTGCCGCCCGACGCCAGCACGGCCGAGAGGAGTGCTGCGGCCACGACGGTCCCCGCCCCGGCTCCTCGGCCCCGGGGTGCCGCCTGGACGGGGGTCGCCCGCACGGGGCTCTCTGCGGCAGTGCGCCAGGCGGCATCCTGCGGCCCGCTCCAGATGGGGTCCGACCAGTCGGGGCGCGGTTCGCGGTCCGGCGAAAACCGCTCGGTCTCTGTGAATGCCGAGGCCGTGCTGGGTTCGGCCGGCAACGACGGGTCAGACGTCGGGCCAGACGTCGTGTTGTCGGCGTTGGGTTCGATTAGCGGCTGATCGGTCATCGGTCGAGGTCGTCCTTCGCGGCACTTGGCAGCATCGTTGGCCCTCTACGGTGACGGCGCTTCGTTGAGGACCGACCCCTCACCCGATGAAGAATCCGTCACGTTGGGCGGTTCAGCCGCCTCGGAACGTGCCTCAGGGGGCCCGGAGGCGATCGGCTCACCGCTCGGGCGCTGTCGACCCGGTACCGGGATGTCCTCGCCGAATCGGGGATCCCGCGGCAGGTTGACGGTGAAGGTCGTGCCTGAGCCAAGCCGGCTCTCGACCGCGACCGCTCCGCCGTGCATGTCGACGATCGAGCGAACGATGGCCAGGCCCAATCCGCTTCCGCCGGCCCGCGCCTCGTTCGCCCGTGAGCCGCGGTAGAAGCGATCAAAGATATGCGGGAGCTCCGTCGCGTCGATGCCGACCCCGCTGTCGGAGACGACGATTCGGCCACCGTCACGCTGACCGCGGACCGTCACCGCGACCGATCCGCCGACCGGCGTGAACTTGATCGAGTTCCCGACGAGGTTGGCCACGACCTGGCCGATGCGGAGGGGGTCGTGGCGAATCCGGATCGGCGCATCCGGCAAGTCAATGGTCAACTCGACGTGCCGGCGTTGGGCCGCCGCCTCGGCCTGCTCGATCGCCGCCTCGACGGTCGAGCGGAGGTCGTCCGGGCGAAGGTCGAGCAGGACGAGACCCGAATCCAGCTTCGACAGGTCGAGGAGGTTCTGCGCCAGCCAGTCGAGCCGCTCGATCTGCTGTGCCGACGACTCGAGGAACTCCGCGCGGGTTGCCTCGTCGACGTCGCGACCGGACCGGAGCAGTTCATTGAACATGCGGAGCGCGGCGAGCGGCGTGCGCAGCTCGTGCGAGACATCGGCAAGAAAGTCACGGCCCAGGTCGCGGTCGCGCCGAATGATCTCCACGCTCTCCTCGAGGCGCGTGGCCATCGTGTTGAACTGGAGCGCCAGCTCGGCCAGTTCCGTCGATCCGGCCCGCAGATGGCTTGCCGGGACGCGCCGGCTCAGGTCGCCTTCGGCCAGCCCGCGCGATGCCTCGGTGAGGCGGCGCAATGGGGTCGTGAACCGCTGGGCGAGCGCCGCAGCAATGATCATCGCCCCCCCGAGGGCGAGGACGCCGATAACCACGAGCAGTCCGCTGACATTCGCGATCGCCCGAGCCCGGAACGTGTACGGGTCCGACAGGGTGACCTCGATGACGTACGGCGACGTCGTGGAGGAAACCGAGAACCAATCGACGATCGTGAGCGACTCACGGGTCTGTCCGGCCTGCGGCGGATCACGGAGCTCTGCCCGGATATCTCCGTTGGGGGCCGCGCGGAAGTTCTCCTTGATTCCCCTACCGAACCGGATGCGAACGTCTGCCTGGCCCAGGCGATCGGCCAGGATGATCTGCTGGCCGGCGCTCCCGACGTACGCAACGACGCCGATATCCACGAAGCCGTCGGCACCCACGACGGGCCCGACGATCTGACGAGACTCGACGACTCCCGCGGCCTGGGTAGCCACGTACTCGGCCACGGTTCGTGCCCGCGAACCCAGGTCGGCCGTCTGCTGCTGGACGAAGTAGTCGTCAAGTCGGTTGACGACGACGGCCGAGACCAGCACGAGCGTGAGGGCCACGACGCCCACGAACCCGAGGGCCAGCCGGGCCTGGAAGGTGCGCGGCAGGAGCCGCCTCAGGCGGCGGCGGACCATGTGGTGCCGGGCGCCTCCGTCAGCGCTCGGCGAACGCGTATCCGACACCACGAACCGTCATCACGAACGCCGGAGCCGACGGGTCGTCCTCGATCTTGTCGCGCAGGTGGCTCACGTGCACATTGATCGTCTTTTCGTCCTGGTCGAGCGCCTCGTAGTCGCGCAGAAGCTCGAGGAGCTCGGAGCGGGTGTAGACGCGCCCGGGGCGGCTGGCCAGGTGGCGGAGGATCTCGAACTCGGTGGGCGTCAGGGCAATTCGCCGATTACCACGCTGCACGCGGCGTCGTTCGAGGTCGATGAGCAGGTCGCCGTGGCGGACGACCCGTCCACCGGCCGCGTCGGCCAGGTCGCCGTAGGCTCGTCGGAGCAGGGCCTTGATCCGGCTCATCAGCTCGCGCAGCCCGAACGGCTTCGTCAGGTAGTCGTCGGCGCCCAGCTCCAGGCCGATCACCTTGTCGACCTCGTCGTCGCGGGCCGTCAGGACGAGCACGGGTGCTTTCGATCCACTCGCTCGCAGGCGACGGAGGACCTCGAAGCCATCGATCCCGGGCAGCCGTACGTCGAGGACCACCAGGTCGGGAGCCTCCTTGATGGCCATGTCGAGGCCCTCCTCGCCGGATCGCGCCATGGTCACCGTGTAACCCTCCTGCTGGAGGGCGTACTGGATCCCGCGGGCAACCGCGAACTCGTCCTCGACGATCAGGATGGTGGCCGACATCTGATCGATGCTACACCGGCCGGCCCGGGGTCGCGCCGCCGGTCGTGGTATCGTAGCCGTCCGATCCCGGGCGCCCGCCGGTCCTGTTCACGTCGGCGAGCGGCGGCCCGGCCACCAATGACCATCCAACCGAGGTCCATCCCATGTCCACCGCCACCCGCCCCACGCTGGCCGTCACGCATCGCGACGTGACCGGCAAGGCCGTCGCCCGGCTCCGCCGGGATGGCCGCCTCCCGGCCGTCGTCTACGGGCACGGCGAGCCTTCGACATCGGTGTCGGTGGACACGCACGAGTTCGAGCAGCTTCGCCGTCACGCCGGCCCGAACACGCTCATCGACCTGTCGATCGACGGCAGGAAGGCCAAGCCGGTGCTCGTTCACGGTGTGCAGGTCCATCCCGTCAACCGCCGGCCGCTGCACGTGGACCTCTATCTCGTCCGGATGACCGAGGAGCTCACCGTCGACGTGCCGCTCGTTGCGACCGGCGAGTCCGAGGCGGTGAACCTGCACAGCGGCATGCTTCTCCTCGTCACCGAGCATGTCCGGGTCAGGGCTCTGCCGGACCACCTCCCGCAGTCGATCGAGTTCTCGATCGCGTCGCTCGTCGATTTCGAGGCCCAGATCCACCTCCGCGACCTCGACATCCCGTCGGACGTCACGTTGCTGACGGATCTCGATGAGATCGTCGCGAAGGTCCTCCCGCCACGTGTCGAGGAGGAGCCGGTGGTGGCTGCCGCCCCCGAGGGCGAACTGGCCGAGGGCGCCGAGGGTGCCGAGGGCGAGGCCGCTGCAGACGACGGCGACAAGGCCGGGGGGAGCGACGGCTCGGCGGACGGCAAGAGCTGATCCGAATCAGGGCCGTTCGCCCTGCACGAGCACGGTCGGCAGCCTGAGGGTCAGGTCCTGGGGTGGGAGCGCACGCAGCCGCGCGAGCAACCGCGTTCGCAGCC
>JANNUK010000453.1:0-2231 GCA_031395155.1 Chloroflexota bacterium
CCACAGGTCGCCGTCGAGCTCGATGGCCACGCCCTTGCGCAGGTCGCTGGTGCTGATCATGTCGGGTGGGCTCCGTTCGGAAGACGGTGGGCGCGCAGGGGGCGGCGCACGGGACCGTCAGGGTCGAATGCGTGCAGGGCCCCGAATCCTAGCAGAGGCGATCGACCCAGCCGAGCGGGTCGAGGATCAGCGCGGCGGGATGGAGTGGAGGTGGTACGTCCCGGCCAGTCCTCGCAGCTCCGCCTCACCGCGATCGATCATGGCGACACCTCCATCACGAGCGAGGTTACGCGTCACTTCCCCGACCACGATCTCACTGGGTTCGGCCGCGCCCATCATCCGCGATGCCTCATGGATGGCGCGCATTCGGAGGGCTTCTTCGGCGGGGTCGCGTCATGTCGGCATTCCACGCCGGATCGCCCAGATGACGACGACGACGATTGCGACGGGATGGTGATGCCCACGATCGCATCGAACATGCCGGTCGCATCCATGGACGCACAGTATCGCGCCGCGAATGTCGCGCCAGCCCTACCGACCGGCGATGACGACGTCGCGCGGAAACTGGGTCAGGAGCGCGGTCGTTCCGGCGGCCGCGTCGATCGTCATCAGGTCCTCGATCCGGACGCCCATCTCCCCGGCGAGGTAGACGCCAGGCTCAACCGAGAAGACGGTCGGGCTCGGCAGGGGCGTCTCGGCCGCCGACAGGCCGAGGCTCGGCAGTTCGTGCGTCGCCAGGCCGATCCCATGACCCAGGCCATGACCGAACTTCCCGCGGCCCGCTGCCACGATCATTTCGCGGGCGACTGCGTCGATGGCGCGGCCCGATGGCAGGTCGATCCCTTCGGCGTGCGCGACCGCGACGGCGGCACGAACCGCATCGATTGCGGCCCCCTGGGCGCGGGCAACCAGGGCATACACGTCGAGATCGCGTGCAGACGGCTCACCGACGAACAGCGTCCGGGTCATGTCGCTGCGGTAGCCGGCGACCTCGGCCCCGAAGTCGAAGAGCAACACGGCGCCGTCGATGACCGGCCGATCGCCGGGCGACCCGTGCGGGAGCGCAGCCTCGGGCCCTGCCAGGCAGGCCACGTCGAACGCGAGAGCGTCGGCTCCCGCGGTCCGCATCCGCCACTCGAGATCCAGGGCGAGGGCACGCTCGGTGACACCCGGGCGAATGGACGGCAGCAGTCCGGCCAGGGCGCGGTCCGCGACGGCGCAGGCGGCGGCGATCCGCTCCAGCTCCGCGGGCTCCTTCGTGGCGCGGTCGGCCTCCACCCAGCCCTCGATCGCCACGAGCTCCACGTCGGACGCCGCGGCCACGAGGCGCTCCCATCTGGCATGGCTCAGCAGGGCCGCCTCGACGGCCACCCGCTTCGCGCCAACCGACCCGACAAGATCGGCCCAGCGCTGCGGGAAGTCGTGATAGGCCTCGTGCACCCGGGATTCGGGTGCCTCGCGGGCAGCCTGCAGGGTGTAGCGACTGTCGGCGAGCACGACGACCTCGTCCCCGGTGACGAGGAACTGGCCAGAGTGGCCGGCCACCTTCTCCTCGCCGTCGGCCAGGGCGAACCCGGTGAGATAGCGGATGTGCTCGCGACGAAGCCCGAAGTAGGCGTCCACGCCGGCAGCAGCGAACCGCTCGCGCAACCGGGCGAGGCGCGCCGGACGTGCGGTCCGATCGGCGTCCTGCCAGCGAGCCAGGTCGTTGGCCGTCGGCGGGCCCGCGAAATCCGCCGGCATCGGCAGCGCCCGGCCGTGGATCACAGGTAGCCGTATTTCCGGAGGTTCACCTGGTGGTCGGCGAAGGTGGTGGCGAACGCATGCTTGCCGCCGCCGTCCGGAATTGCCACGAAGTACAGGTAGCCGCCGTCGAGCTCCGTATCGGGCGCAAGCGCGGCCTCGATCGACTTGAGACTCGGCGTGCAGATGGGACCCGGGATCAGGCCGCCCGTTTGATAGGTCTGGTAGCCCTGCAGCTCCTCGGGAACGTTGACCCCGGCCAGTGCCCGACCGGGCGGATTCCAGAACGAGTAGAGCTGCCACTGGTCGAACGGAAGCTCGGCGAGCGCCAGCTGATCGATGGCATAGAACACGGTTGGATCCGCATTGAGGATCTTGGCCGTGCCGCGCAGGCCGTTCAGCCGGTTCTGATACACCCCGGCGATGATCGGTCGCTCCTCGTCGAGGACGGCTTCGCGCTCCACGATCGAGGCGAGGGTGAGGACCTG
>JANNUK010000239.1:0-3884 GCA_031395155.1 Chloroflexota bacterium
CGGCTGGCTGATCGCCCTTGGGTATGCGTCGTGACCGATGCGCGGGCGCGCCGGACCCTCGGGTGGGGCGGACCGGGACCAATTGGCCCCTAACGCCCCGGTGGACGGCTCGTTACCATCGGTGAACCCAACAACGCAATCATCCACCCCGCGATCTCGGAGGTCACACGTGTCTCTTTCCATCCGCACTGCGCGCAGCCTGATGATCGCCGTGCTCACGCTGGCCCTGGCGGCCGGTGTCGCTGCGGCGGCCCGGCCCGATCAGGATCATGGTCTGGTTCGAGCCGGCGAGGCGGCCGGCAAGGTCGTGCCGGTGCCGGCCGAGGAGCCGGCTGCCGATGAGCCGACCGAGCCGACCGAGGACGGCGAAGGCGCAGTCGAAGTCGTCGACGAAATCGTCGGCGAGGCGAATGAGCATCCCGAGAACCACGGCAAGTACGTGTCGGAGGCGGCTCGTGGTGAGACACCCGACGGCTGGGACAACCACGGCGCCTATGTTCGCTCCATCGCCCAGGGCGATGACGGGAAGCCCAACGTCGAGGTGAGTGGCGAGGACGCCGTGGCGGCTGCCGGTGACAGTGCCCCGAAGAAGGCCAAGCCAGCACATGCCCGCGGGCACGGTGCGAACCGCTAGTTCGTAGCCTGGGGCAATCAGAAACGACGAAGCCGGCGCCATCGGCGCCGGCTTCCTGATTCCCGGCGTCGCGCCGGCCGATGCGTTCGGATCTTCTATCCGGTGTTGCCGCTCCGGATGATGGCGATCGCGTTCTCGAGCTTCAGCTTGGCGATCGTCAGGTATTTGGCGAGATTGGCCCGATCGACGTCCGGGATGGCATTGACCACGTCGGGAGCGCGCAGTACCCCGACCAGCTCTTCGACCGCTTCTGCGAGCTGCCGCTTCGCGTTGATCAGCGAGTCGTCCGTGATGGCGCCTCCGGCCGGACGCACCTGGCCCGTCCATGCGGCCTCGCTGGCTCCAGCGAGTTCCGCCTCGGTCGGCCGGTCGACGCGCTCACCCTCGGTTGCCTCGCCCTCAACGGCACGACGTGTCCGACGGCCTTCGATCCGATCGCGAAGCTTGATGAGCGTGAGTTCGCCGCGCAGCACCTGCGCCCCCAGCCGACGACGCTTCTTCTCGTCGGTGACCTTCATGAGTTCGTAGGCGTGTGAAAGTGTGTCTTTGCGCAAGGACACCAACTCGCGGATGTCATCGGGCGCGTTGGCGAGCCGAAGACGGTTCTCCAGATAGCCCTTGTCCTTGCCGAGTTTCTGCGCCAGCTTCCTCACGCTGTAGCCGTGCTCGGTGACCATGCGGTCGTATATTGCCGCCTCATCGAGCGGCGACAGGTCTTCTCGTTGCAGGTTTTCGATGATCGAGATCTCCAACGCCGTGTCATCGTCGAGTTCCTCGACGAGCGCGGGGATCGTCGCCAGCCCGGCCACCTTCGACGCCCTCCAGCGTCGCTCGCCGGCCACCAGTTGGAATTCGTTGTTGCCCAGCGGTCGCACGAGGATGGGCTGCAGCACGCCGTGTTCCCGAATCGATGCCGCGAGTTCCTGGAGGGCGACCTCCTCCATGGCGAGGCGTGGCTGCTCCGGGTTGGGCTCGATCCTGTCGACGGGGACAATCCGTACGCCGGTCGCTCGACCCGCGCGCTCCGGCGAGAGCAGGCTCATGATCGCGGGTGAGATTTCCCGCTCCTCGGAGAGGCGTCGCGCGGCTGCGGCGCGGAAATCCGGTCTAGCCAAGGTCCATTACCTCCCGCGCCAGTTCTCGGTACGTCCTGGCGGCGTCGCTGTTGCCGGCATAGGCGGTGATCGGTAGGCCGACGAGCGGCGCCTCGCCCAACTTCACCGTGTTGCGGACGATGCTGTTGAACACATGGTGGTCGCCCACCACACGCAGTTCGTCGAGCATGTCCCGCGCCAGATTTGTGCGTCCATCGAAAAACGTTGGGAGCAATCCGAGGATCCGAAGATTCCGGTTCAGCTTGACGCGAATCTGGTTGATCAACTTGACCAGGTTGTTGAGGCCCTTCATGGCGTAGTACTGGGTCTGCACAGGAATGATCACGCCGTTTGCGGCGATGAGCCCATTGAGCGTCAGGAGGCCGAGGTTTGGCGGGCAATCGATGATCACGTAGTCGTAGCGCCCGTCGCGCTGCGCGTCGAGCGCGTCGCGCAGGAGCGACTCGCGGCCCAGTGCGGTGAACATTTCGCTTTCGGTCGCCGCGAGGTCGATGTGAGCGGGTGCGACCGCGATCCCCTCTGTCTCAGTTGTAACGATCACGTCCTCGATCGGCAACCGTCCCGACAGCACGTCGCACATCGAATGCTCAACGTTGTTGAGATTGATCCCAAGGCCGGCAGACAGGTTAGCCTGCGGATCCATATCGATGCACAGGATTCGCAATCCCTCCTCGGCGAGGGCGCCGGCGAGGTTGATCGCCGTCGTCGTCTTCCCGACACCGCCCTTCTGGTTGGCGATGGCGATCACATTCATCACGGACTCATCACCTCGGGTCGCGCCGCATCGGGGCGGGGGTGGGGGAGGATCGTCGCTGTCATGCTACCCCAGTCGACCCGGCACTGGGCACCCGGTTATCCACAGCATCGCCGAGTTGTTCACCGTTTCTGTGGATATCGGTCGAGGTTGGCCACGGGCTAGAATGCCCTTGTCCTTGCGCAAAGACAGGCCACGACGGAGGAGCGAGCGACGTGCCCACCAACCAGGAACGCGTGACCAGGCTCGCGAATATGCGCGCCGAATCGCTACTGGGTGGAGGGCAGGCGCGAATCGATCAGCAGCACGCCCGCGGCAAGTTGACGGCCCGAGAGCGACTGGATCTCCTGTTGGACCCGGGATCCTTCGTGGAACTCGACGCATTCGTGACCCATCGCTCG
The DNA here is from genome assembly GCA_031395155.1 of Chloroflexota bacterium. Lineage (GTDB taxonomy): Bacteria > Chloroflexota > Limnocylindria > Limnocylindrales > CSP1-4 > CAKKPP01. The sequence goes on from JANNUK010000239.1 coordinate 2,905, forward strand.
AGCGATTTCGGCCTCGATGAACAGCGCTTTCTCGGCGACGGTGTCGTCACCGGCCACGGGTTGATCGACGGTCGACTCGTGTTTGTGTTCAGCCAGGATTTTACGGTCTTCGGCGGTTCGTTGTCCGAGGCCTATGCAGAGAAGATCGTCAAGGTGATGGATCTCGCGATGCGTGTCGGTGCGCCGATCCTGGGGCTCAACGATTCGGGCGGCGCCCGGATCCAGGAAGGAGTCGTATCGCTCGGCGGCTACGCCGACATCTTCTATCGCAACACCCGGGCGTCGGGCGTTGTCCCGCAATTGTCCGTCGTCATGGGGCCGTGCGCGGGAGGTGCGGTGTATTCGCCGGCCATCACCGATTTCACCGTGATGGTCGAGGGAACCAGCTACATGTTCGTCACGGGCCCCAATGTGGTGAAGGCGGTGACACACGAGGACGTCGACGCGGAGCGACTGGGTGGAGCCACGACGCATACGACCCGCAGCGGCGTGGCCCATCTTGCGGCACCGGATGAAGCGGAGGCTCTTGCGCTCACGCGGCGGATCCTGGGATATCTGCCCCAGAACAACCTCGGTGAGCCACCACGACGGGAATCGAGCGATCCGCACGACAGGATGGACGCTGAACTCGACGATGTCATTCCGGATGATCCGTCCCGGCCCTACGACATGCGGGATGTGCTGAGGCGCATCGTCGACGACGGCGATGTCCTCGAGATCCAGCCGGGTTGGGCGCAGAACGTGATCATCGCCTTCGCGCGACTCGCCGGTCGTACCGTCGGGATCGTCGCCCAGCAGCCGGCCGTTCTCGCCGGAGCGCTCGACATCGACGCATCGACCAAGGCCGCGCGTTTCGTCCGGACGTGTGACTGCTTCAATATTCCCATCGTGACCTTTGTCGACGTTCCGGGCTTTCTGCCGGGTGTCGGGCAGGAAGACGGCGGGATCATCCGCCATGGAGCGAAACTGCTGTTTGCCTA
>JANNUK010000252.1:0-3834 GCA_031395155.1 Chloroflexota bacterium
GCATTCCACCCTCCGAGCCGGAGTTGAACGGGCCATCCGGCCATGAACCGGCCGGCCGCGTCGAATGCGAAGGCGCGCAAATCGCTGGCGTCATTACCGGGCCGCGGGACGTCGGTCGCGTTGCAGAGGAGTCGAACCGAGCCGTCGTCAGCCCGCGACAGGAGTCCGCAGGGCGTCCAGGCGCTGACCTCGACCGGCCATCCAGCTCGCGGTAGCCCGCCGTCATCGAGCAGCGCAACCACAGACCCGCCGGGGCTAGGGATCGAGACGTATAGGGTGGCGTCGGGGCCCGGAGCCATCAGGATGCTAAGTCCAACCGGTCGGGCTGAACCGCGCACCGGGAGGGTGACCAGCGCAGATGAGGGCCGACCCGACGGGTCGTATCGCTGGACGAAGGTGCCACTCAGCACAAGCACCGTGCCGTCGCGGAGCAGCATCGCCGTGCCGCTCGGTGCCACGAGCATGCTTGCGGTGACGGTCCATTTCCCGCTACCAGGGTCGTACAGCTCGGCGGACCGAGTGTGATCGTCACCCACCACGAGCACCCTGCTGTCGGTCAGCAACGTGGCCACGTGGCCGTTCTGCCGCGGTTCGGCCATGCTCCCGGTGGCCGACCAACGTCGGCTGTTCGGGTCATACAGCTCCGCGGAGGCCAGTCCGTCCGGCGCCGTGGCGGCGTAGCGACCACCCGCAACGAGAACCCTGCCATCTGGCAGAAGCGTCGCCGTGTGTGTGAGGCGGGCCTCGGCCATGCTCCCGGTGGGGGTCCATCGTCCGGTTCTCGGGTCGTACAGCTCGGCGGAGGCCAGCGTCGGCTCGTCAAGGCTGGTTGCGTTGCTTGTGCCGCCCGCAACGAGCACGGTTCCGTCGGGCAGGAGAGTCGAGGAGTGGCCGGCGCGGACCGTGAGCATGTTCTCCGTGGTGGTCCATCGACCGGTGCTCGGATCGTACAACTCGACCGAGGCCACCGTCGCGTACCCGCCGTTCGGGCCGTTCACGCCACCAGTGATGAGCACTCTGCCGTCGGGCAGCAGCACTGCCTCGTGGCCGCCACGGGCCGTGACCATGCTCCCAGTGGGTGTCCAACGCCCGCTGCTCGGGTCGTACAGTTCTGCGGAGGCTAGCCAGTCGCCCTTATAGCCGCCTGCCACGAGCACCCTGCCGTCGCGCAGTAGCGTCGCTGTGTAGCTCGCGCCGGCCCCGGCCAGGCTCCCGGTGGTGGTCCATCGTCCGCTGCCCGGGTTGTACAGCTCGGCGCCAACTTGGGCATCGGGATTGCCACTGCCGCCCACCACGAGCACCCGGCCGTCCGCCAGCAGGGTCGCCGTGGCAACGTCGTGCTCGACCAGGTTCGCGGTGGCCGTCCACGTCCCAGCGGCGATGTCGTCTGGGTCCACGGATCGCGTCGACGACGGAGTCGGGGCGGGCGTGGCGAGTATCGTGGGGCCGGGCGGTACCGGAGTCGCGATGACGGGCGGGCTCGGCGTTGACGCGCAGGCCCCTGCGAGAACGCCGACGCCGACTGCTGTGGCGATCCGCGAGAGCGAGAAGCGCATCCTGTGTCCCTCGGGCGATGTGTATCAGAGAGACGGTTGACATCGCCCGGTGCTGTGCCTGCGATGCTGTCGTCGTGCCGACACCCCGACCCTACGCCACGGGTGTCGCCTGCACGTCTCTCCGAAGGACCGGCCACCGACCCGATGGTCAGGCTGTTCAACGGGACCCCCAGCGCGAGACGATAGCCACCCAAGGTCGCGACCGACCGAACCGAACGCTGTGGGAGGAACCGATGGGTGGACGAATAGGTGGTCCCCGTGATCCGTTCGAGGGCCGAGGCGTTCAACGGCGTCAGCTCCGCCTCCGAATCGAGGGAATCCTGGCCCTCGGCATGGCGATCGCGGCGTGTGGCCTCACGGCGGCCATGTGGTTCAAGTTCCTGGCGCCGGCTGTGCTCGGCGGAGGTTGACCCATTGCTGTCCGTGTCGCCACAGCGCTTGAGGTCGCTCGGTCGCTAGGGCGCTAAGCGACAGCGAAGCGCGATCACCTATCGTCTGTCGTCAAGCCGCTGCTCAAAGCCAATGGTTTTGAAGGCCAGATGTTTGCGGTGTACGACCGCTTTGGCGAGTTCCGCGATCAGTCGGCGTCGAGAAGCTCGATCACGGGGGCGATTGCGTCGAGGGCGGCCATGGTGGGTGGCCAGAGGATGACCTCGATCTGCGTGAAGCCACCGGCGCGGAACGCCCGGAAGCCGTCGGCGATCTCTTCGGCAGTGCCGCGTACCGGTACTCCGAGCACCTCGGCAGCGCCGGTGACAGACGTCGGCTCCACGAGGATGCCGGCCGACTTTCCGATCGTCGCGGGATCGCGGCCGACCTCGAGGCAGGCTGCCTCAAGCGCTGCGAGCCGCGGCCCGAACTCCTCGAGGTCGCTCCGCTCCTCGACGTACCAGCTCCAGATATCCGCATGAAGGGCGGCCAGGCGGAGCATCTTGGGACCCTTGGCGCCGATCATGATCGGGATCCGGCCAGGGCGCGGTCCGACCGGTCTGTGCTCCAGATCACGCGCCGCGTGGAAGGTCCCCTCGAACTCTGCGCGGCCGTGCCGCAGGAGCGGAACGATGATTTCGACCGCCTCTTCGAATCGGCCGTACACGTGGTCCTCCGGCAATCCGAAGGCCTGCGCCTGGAGACCGGCATGCCCGGACCCGAGGCCGAACACGAAGCGGCCTCCGCTGATCTCGTCGAGCGTCTCGACGGCCTTCGCGGTGAGCCCTGGGTTGCGGTGGAGCGCGGACAGGATCCACGTGCCGACCTTCACTCGCGAGGTCGCGGCGGCCACCGCGCCGGTCATCGCGACGCACTCCCACCAGCCGGTCGTTGGACCATCGGGCGGACGCCACAACAGCTCATCCGCCGTCCAGACGGTGTCGAATCCGATCGCCTCGGCCCGGATCGCGAGCTCGCGGATCTCGGTCCAGAGCGCGGTCGAGCCGTCAACGAAGGACTCCCCCATCGGGAGCACGAGACCGATCTCGAGCGTTCGCATTGGGACCTCCCGGAACGAGCTATTCGGGTGTGGGCCGCTCGACGTAGCCCATGTACTCGACGACCGTCCGATAGCCGAGTCGCTCGTAGACCGGATAGCCCATCTCGCTCGACTGCAGGGTCGCGACGTCGCAACCCGCGGCGGCGGCGTCGGCCGCGATCCGCTTGGTCATCGCCCCGCCGTAGCCTCGCCCCCTCGCCGACTCGAGCGTGGCGATGTTGAAGACGCCGGTCGCCCGACCTGAGCGAACGCCCATACCGGTGCTGACCGGCTGGCCGTCCTCGTAACCGACGTAGACGGCCGCCGCCTCGCCATCGACGAGATCCATCACCATGACGGCCCGCAGCAGCGCCTCCGGCAGCTCGAACCCCACAGCGGCCGTCCGGATATGGTCCTCGATCCCGGCCTGATCGGTCACCTGCCGGATCTCGAGGCCAGGCGGTTCGATCGTCGACCGTTCGTCCGGCAGCGGATGCAGGGCCATACCGGGGAGCCACGGACGTTCGGACAACGGTGCGAGCCCAAGCTGGTCCATGAGGGCAGTGAACCGGTCGTCCGCTCCGACGCGCAGGTTCACGACGAATGGGGTTCCTCGTTCACGCATCACGTCGACGCCGGCGGTGAGTGCGGCTGGCGTCGCCTGGTCGCCCTCGACCATGACCTGGTTGAAGAGGAGGAACGGCTACGGGCAGATAATCGACGGCCTATTCGGGTAGTGTGGTGTTACTGCGGCCGCCAAGAAACGGAAACGCCCGCCAAGTCTTCTCATTCCCGGCGGGCGCTCCCTCA
>JANNUK010000254.1:0-2976 GCA_031395155.1 Chloroflexota bacterium
GTCATGGGGATGGACGCCGACCGCGGCGTCCATCCAGGGCGTTCGCGCGCTGAGCTCGAGGGCCGCCTCACTCGACCAGGTGTTCCAGCCGGGGACGAGGATCCGCTCGACGCCCTGCTCCCTCGCCCGCTCGATGACGGCGTCGCGATCGTCGGCAAACCGATCGACCTGGAGGTGGCAGTGAGAGTCGACGAGGCGCACCTCTCGATGGTAGCCCGACGCGCGACGCATGCGTCCGCGCGGCGCGGCCGTCCGCCGGGCGCGGGGCGTCCGCGGTCCGCGGATTGCGGGATCAGTCGGGCGGCGGTTCGACGTCGAGTCGGGGAAACAAGGGCTCGGGCTGCCCGACGTGGCCGTCCGTGGCCGCGTGGGCGCCCCAGCGGAGCTCGTCAAGGATCGCTGGCCCGCCGTTCCCGTCCGGAGCGTAGCCGTACCCAAAGCCCAGTTGCAGCATCACGTTCGGTGCCGTGTTGGGCAGGAACGGGGCAGCCGCAAGGCCCACGAGCCGGCAGGCCTCGATCAGGTCCCCGATCACGGCCTCCAGGCGCGCCTCGGCCTCGCCGTCACCGGCCTTCGCTGCCTTGGCAAGGACCCACGGCTGCTCCGCGTCGACGACCTTGTTCGCGCCGGACACGAATTCCATGAGCTCGGCGAGGGCGTCGTGGAGGAGGTGACCCTCCAGGCGCTCCACGAACCGGTTCAGCGTGTCGTGCCAACCCTCGCCGAGGGGCGATTCGTCGTGCGCGCGTGGGGCGGGCCGTCGTCCGTCGAAGTAGCGGTTGGTCATCGAGACGGTTCGGTTGACGAGGTTCCCGAAGTCGTTGGCGAGGTCGGCGTTGTAGCGCCGAACAAAGGATTCCCAGGAGACATCGCTGTCCCGATCGAAGGCAACCTCACGCAGCATCACGTACCGCGCGCCGTCCGTCCCGAGCGCCGCGACGACAGCCTTGGGATCGAGGAAATTGCCGCGGCTCTTGCTCATGCGCTCGCCCTGGGCGAGCAGCCAGCCATGCACCCAGACCTTGCGCGGCAGCGGGATCTGGGCGCTCATGAGCATCGCCGGCCACATGACCGTGTGGAGGCGGTTGATGTCCTTGCCGATCACGTGCAGATCGGCCGGCCACCAGTGATCGAACGCGGCCGGATCGTCCGGAAAGCCTGCGCCCGTGATGTAGTTGATCAGAGCATCGAACCAGACATAGACCGTCCCCGCCCCCGGGTGCCACGATCCGTCCTCGCGCCGTGCCCACGTCCCGTCGGGCATGATCGGGAACGGGATGCCCCAGGTAGCGTTCTGGCGGCTTGCGCTGAAGTCCTCGAGGCCGCCCCGGATGAAGCCGAGCATTTCGTTCCTGCGGAACTCCGGCTGCACCCAATCCGGGTGGTCCGCAAAGTGACGTTCGAGTGCGGCCTGGTATTTCGAGAGGCGGAAGAACCAGTTCGTCTCGCTGAGCCATTGCAGCTCGACGCCCGGGTGGTTGGGGCAATGGAAGCCGGACGCGTCCTCGATCACGTCGCTCTTGGCCCGGAATCCCTCGTTGGGGCAGTACCAGCCTTCGTACGTGCCGAGATAGAGGTCACCGTTGGCGTAACAGCGCCGAATGACCTCGTGGACGGCGCGTTCGTGGTCCGGATCGGTCGTCCGGATGAACCGATCGGGCGAGATTCCAAGAGCGTCCTCCGCGTCACCGAACAGCGCCACCATCTCGTCGACGAACGCCTTGGGTTCCTTGCCCTGCTCGGCGGCCGTCATCGCGATGTTCACGGAGTACTCGTCGGTGCCGGTCAGGAACCGAGTGTCGTCGCCCTTCATTCGGTGCCAGCGGGCCAGCACGTCGGCGCCGACGACCTCGTACAGGGTGTGCAGCCCCGGTCGATTGTTGGCGTAGGCGATCGCCGTGGTCAGGTAATACCGATGGCGGTCGGGCATGGGAGACCGATGGTAGCAGGCGGGCCCGGGTGGTCGGCATCGGGTGTCGGCATCGGGTGTCGTCGGCGTCGGGCCACGACCGTGGGACGCCGCGTCGGTTGCTACGGTGCGGGGGCGGCCTTCTTGCAGTGGCCAGGCGGCCAGCAATCGACGCCGAGCGCCTTCATCCTGGCGTCGCGCCTCACCTGCCAGCGGTCGAACTTCTCCTGCGTCCAACCCGGGTGGGCCTGGCCCACGCGCTTCCAGCCGCCCGCCCACGGCGGCTTGCCGGCCTCGCGCAGCGCCGTTCCGTCGACCGTTGAGACATCGATCTTGGCGGAACCCTCGCCGCGCTCACCGACGATCGTGACGGTCTTGCCGACCGATGCCTTGAGCGGGTGCTTGTCACCGAAGAACCAGGCGGGACCGGCCGACAGGGTGTACGTGGTCCCAGCGCTGGTCAGCGTGTAGACGGTCTTGCCGTTGGCGTCGGTCGTCGACTTCACTTCGCCACTGACCGTGATCGGCACGGCTGGGGGCCTGGCGGCCTTGTCCGGCTTGCCCCCGGGCGCAGGAGGGTCGGCAGCCAGCGTGGGCAGGGCGACAATCGTCGCCAGCAGCACGATGGCCAGCGCGATCAGTGGCCGTCGCAGCGATCGGAGAGAGCTTCCGAACATGCCCGGACGGTAGCACGGACCCACCCGCAAAGCGATCCTCCTGGCGTGCGATTACGGTGCGTCGCCGCACCGCATGGGACTGGGCATCCCTGATCAGGGGATCGCGCCTCAGTGCCGGAAGTGCCTCGTACCCGTCACGAGTAATGCGGCGCCGGCTGTGTTCGCGACCACGGCCACCTTCGCGTCGTTCAATGAACCGCCAGGATGGACGAACGCCGTCACGCCGGCGTCCAGGCAGGCTTCGACGGCATCCGGGAACGGAAAGAACGCGTCGGATGCACAGACCGCACCCTGGAGGGCCTCGTCGCCGGCGATCGATCGGGCTTTGGCAACGGCCTGCCGCGCAGCGTCGACACGGCTCGTCTGGCCGGATCCGAGCCCGATGAGCGC
>JANNUK010000259.1:0-5440 GCA_031395155.1 Chloroflexota bacterium
GACGATCCGGCGCAAGGCCGAGGGCAACGGCCGCTTCATCCGGCAGACCGGCGGCAAGGGCCAGTACGGCCACGTCGTCCTGACCCTCGAGCCCAACGAGAAGGGCGCCGGCTACGAGTTCGTCGACAAGATCGTGGGCGGGTCGATTCCCCGCGAATACATGCGCGCCGTTGACCAGGGCATCCGCGAGACCGTCGAGACGGGTGTGTACGCGGGCTTCCCGATGGTCGACGTCCGGGCGATTGTCCACGATGGGTCGTACCATGAGGTGGACTCGTCCGAGATGGCGTTCAAGATTGCGGCCTCGATGGCCCTCAAGGACGCGGTCGAGAAGGCAGATCCCACCATCCTCGAGCCGATGATGCGGGTCGAGGTGACGATGCCGGAGTCCTTCATGGGCGATGTCATCGGCGATCTCAACAGTCGCCGGGGGCTCGTCGAAGGCACGGAAGCCCGGGGCACGACCACGGTCGTCCGGGCGGCCGTTCCGCTGGCCGAGATGTTCGGCTACGCCACGGACCTGCGGTCGATGACCCAGGGCCGGGCGAGCTACTCGATGGAGTTGTCGCACTACGCCGAGGTCCCGGGCAATCTCGCCCAGGAGCTCGTCGCCAAGTCACGCGTTTCCTAAGCAACGACGGTCGGGACGAGGAGCCAGGAGCAGCCCACGATGGCCAAGAAGAAGTTCGAGCGAACCAAGCCGCACGTGAACGTCGGCACGATCGGCCACATCGATCATGGCAAGACGAGCCTGACGGCGGCGATCACCAAGTACCTTGCCCTCAGGGGCAAGGCGGAGTATCGCGCCTTCGATTCGATCGACAACGCCCCCGAGGAGCGCGAGCGCGGGATCACCATCGCGATCGCCCACGTCGAGTACGAGACGGACGCCCGCCACTACGCCCACGTCGACTGCCCCGGGCACGCCGACTACATCAAGAACATGATCACCGGTGCCGCCCAGATGGACGGCGCCATCCTCGTCGTCGCCGCGACCGACGGGCCGATGCCCCAGACCCGCGAGCACATCCTCCTGGCCCGCCAGGTCGAGGTCCCGTTCATCGTCGTCTTCCTCAACAAGGTCGACGCGGTCGACGACCCCGAGCTCCTCGACCTCGTCGAGCTCGAAGTCCGCGAGCTGCTCTCCAAGTACCAGTTCCCGGGGGACGACATCCCGGTCATCCGCGGCTCCGCGCTCAAGGCGCTCGAGGCCACCGGCGGCGTGGACGATCCCGCCTACGCCCCGATCCAGGCCCTCATGGATGCCGTCGACGCCTACATCCCCAACCCCGAGCGGGCCATCGACAAGCCCTTCCTCATGCCGGTCGAGGACGTCTTTGGGATCAAGGGCCGCGGGACCGTCGCCACGGGCCGGATCGAGCGCGGCATCGTCAAGGTCGGCGACGAGGTCGAGCTCATCGGCGTCAAGGCGACCCGCAAGATCGTCGTCACCGGCGTCGAGATGTTCAAGAAGCTGCTCGACGAGGGCCGGGCCGGCGACAACGTCGGCTGCCTCATGCGCGGCATCGAGCGCGAGGAGATCGAGCGCGGCCAGGTCCTCGCCAAGAGTGGCTCGGTCAAGCCCCACACCAAGTTCCAGGCCCAGGTCTACGTCCTGTCCAAGGAGGAGGGTGGCCGCCACACCCCGTTCTACAACGGCTACCGGCCCCAGTTCTACCTCCGGACCACGGACGTCACCGGCTCCATCGGCCTGCCCGACGGGGCGGAGATGGTGATGCCCGGCGACAACGTCGAGATGAGCGTCGAGCTCATCACCCCGATCGCGCTCGAGACCGGTCAGCGGTTCGCCATCCGCGAGGGTGGCCGGACCGTCGGTGCCGGCGCGATCACGAGCATCACCGAGTAACCAGATGGCCAGAGTTGAAGCGCGCCCCACGATCCAGCTCGCCTGCACGGAGTGCAAGGAGCGGACCTACACGACCCGCAAGAACAAGAAGAACGATCCGAGCCGAATCGAGCTGAACAAGTATTGTCCTCGGTGTCGGCGTCACACCCTCCATCGGGAGGCCAAGTAGCGTTTCGACGGCGCTCCACAGGGGTGTAGCTCAATTGGCAGAGCACCGGTCTCCAAAACCGGCGGTTGTAGGTTCGAGTCCTATCGCCCCTGCCACACCTGAAAGGCGAAGAAGAGTCTCGTGACCCGCATCCGCCGCTTCATTGCCGAGGCGGTCTCCGAACTGAAGAAGGTCTCCTGGCCGACTCCTGTGCAGACGAGGAACCTCACGGTCCTCGTCTTCACCGTGAGCCTCGCTGTCGGCGTCTACGTCTGGGTTGTCGATCGCCTCTTCTCGGGCGTCGTTGGCTTCCTTTCCGGGTTGTTCGCGTGAGCCTGATGATGAGTGAGACGGAGGCCCGCGGCCCGGACAAGCGCTGGTACGTCATCCACACGTACTCCGGCTATGAGAACAAGGTCAAGGCCAACCTGGAGCACCGGATCGAATCCATGGGCATGGAGGACCGGATCTTTCAGGTCCTCGTGCCGATGGAAGACGAAATCGAGATCCGCCAGGGTCAGCGGCACACGGTCCAGAAGAAGGTCTATCCAGGCTACGTCCTCGTCGAGATGATCCTGGACCCGGACAGCTGGTTCGTGGTCCGGAACACGCCCGGCGTTACGAGCTTCGTCGGGGGGTCAAACATTCCGGGTGTCCGGAGCGAGCCCATTCCACTCGACGAGACCGAGGTCAAGCAGATCCTCCGCCACATGGGCGTGGAGACGCCCAAGTTTCGGGTGGCCTTCATCAAGGGCCAGAGCGTCCGTGTCACCGACGGGCCGTTCTCCGAGTTCATCGGCACGGTGGACGAAGTCAACCCGGAACGCAACAAGGTCAAGGTCCTGGTCAGCATCTTCGGCCGGGAAACGCCCGTCGAGCTCGACTTCCTGCAAGTCGAAAAGCTCTAGGACACACAGAAGGGAACCCGTCCAACCGTGGCCAAGAAGATCCGCATCGTGCTCACGCTCCAGCTGCCCGCCGGCAAGGCGACCCCCGCCCCGCCGGTCGGAACGGCGCTTGGGCCGCACGGCATCAACATCGTGGAGTTCACCAAGACCTACAACGAGAAGACCGCCGACAAGGCCGGACAGATCATCCCGGCCCAGATCACGATATTCGAGGACCGGTCGTTCTCGTTCATCCTCAAGACCCCGCCGGCGGCAGACCTCCTGCGCAAGGCTGCCGGGGTGGCCAAGGGTGCCGCGACCACGCGGCGCGAGACGGTGGGCCGGGTAACACGCGACCAGGTTCGGGAGATCGCGACCATCAAGATGGCGGACCTGTCCGCCAATGACCTCGACGCTGCCGCGCGGATGATCGAGGGCACGGCCCGCAGCATGGGCATCGAAGTCGTCGGCTAGCACCGAGGGCACCAGCCAACCCCCAGGGCCCACAAGGCCCGGCGGCCACCCCACGAGACGGGGGAGACCGGCAGCCCCGGTCGAGCGAGGAGATCGAAGATGGCACACGGCAAGAAGTACGTCGAGGCGGCGAAGCTCGTGGACCGGGAGCGGGCATACGCTCCCGCCGAGGCCGCGCAGCTGGTCAAGGACACCTCGACCGTCTCGTTCGATGCCTCGGTTGAGGTCCACCTGCGGCTCGGCGTCGACCCGCGGCACGCCGACCAGATGGTCCGCGGCACCATCGTTCTTCCCCACGGCACCGGCAAAGTCGTCCGCGTAGCGGCGTTTGCGCAGGGCGAAAAGGCCCAGGAGGCCCTCCGGGCCGGCGCAGACGAGGTGGGCTCCGAGGACCTCGTGAAGAAGATCGAGGCAGGCTGGCTTGAGTTCGACGTCGCAATCGCGACGCCGGACCTGATGGGCCAGGTGGGACGCCTCGGCAAGATCCTCGGTCGCCGCGGGCTCATGCCGAACCCCAAGGCCGGGACGATCACCTTCGACGTGGACCGGGCGATCCGCGAAGTGAAGGCCGGGCGCGTGGAGTTCAAGGTGGACAAGGCCGGGATCGTCCATGCCGCGATCGGCAAGGTCAGCTTCGATGCCGACCAGCTCGTCGCCAACCTGGCGGCTCTCGTGGACGCAATCAACCGGGCCAAGCCGGCCGGGTCGAAGGGCACCTATCTCCGGACGCTCACGATCGCCTCGACGATGGGCCCCGGCATCCGGGTGGACATCCCGGGCATCCTCGCCGCAGCCGCGGCCTGACCGACATCGGGGCGGACAGAGCCGCTCGCTGAAGCACTCATGAGCGCGCCGGCGGGCGCACAACCCTGATTCAGGCGATACTGTGCGCCGGCCGAGAGGCCGATCATCACGAACAGACGGACCGCCAAAGACAGCATGGGTCCTTCGGCCGCCACCGCATCGCGCGTGACGGCCCGGACTTGATCCGCCGATAACGGACCGGGCATCGCCCGGGGACGACGGCGACCACGCCGAGGCAGGGACCTCGCCTCCGCCCTCACGGGTGGGTGCTCCCCCTGCGTCAAGGCCGCGCCTCCCCGGAGGCGCCCGTCGCAGGGGTTCCCGGCGGCAACGCCGAGCGCCCGCCGCCGCGCGCCGGCTGCGCGCCAGATGCAACGGAGGGCACCATGCCGACCGAGGCCAAGCGACGGGTCGTCGACGAGCTGCGTGAGCAGCTGAGCCGCAGCTCGACGCTCATCGTCTCGGAGTACCGGGGTCTCACGGTCAGGGACATCGCAGAGATCCGGCGCAGCCTGCGCAAGCAGGCCGTGACCTACCGGGTCGTCAAGAACCGTCTGCTGAAGATCGCCGCATCCGACACGCGCGGATCGGCCCTCGACGCCCTCCTCGTCGGCCCGACGGCGATTGCCTTCGGGACGGACGAGTCGGCGACCGCCAAGGCGGTCATCGACGCGATGCGGCCCTACAAGCAGGTTCGCATCACCGGCGGCGTCCTTGGCGATCGCGGCATCGATGCGGACGGTGTCACCAGGCTTGCGACGCTTCCCCCGCGGGATGTGCTCCTTGCCCAGGTTGCCGGCGCCATCGCGGCGCCCCTGGCCACGACCGCAGGCCTGTTCGACGCACCGCTGCGCGACATGGCCGGTCTTGTCGCCGCTCTCGCCGACCGGCGAGCGGCCGCGGCCTGACCCGACCCCGATCACCAACCGAACCCACCCAATCCCCAGCAACTGGAGAACATGAAGATGGCAACACTGTCCGCGGACAAGCTCCTCGAGGCCTTTGAGTCGATGACCGTCCTCGAGCTGTCCGAGTTCAAGAAGAAGTTCGAGGATCGCTTCGGCGTCACCGCCGCGGCCCCGGTCGCGATGGCGGCCGCGCCGGCCGCCGGCGCCGCAGAGGCGGCTCCGGCGGCCGAGGAGCAGACCGAATTCACCGCTACGATCACCGAGATCGGGCCGAACAAGATCCCGGTCATCAAGGTCGTTCGCGAGCTCACCGGTCTCGGCCTCAAGGAGGCCAAGGATCACGTCGACGCCA
>JANNUK010000260.1:0-1616 GCA_031395155.1 Chloroflexota bacterium
CACGTCCGCTCCGGGTCCCGCCCCGCGTCACCGCACAGACCTCGTCGTGCCTGCGCGCCTGGAAGGTCGCGTGGTGCTCCCCGGAGACACCCGGTACGACGCCGCGCGCCTGGTCGACAATGCCGCCCGTGGTGGCCCGCGACGTCGAGGACGTCCTGGCGACGCTGGCGTTCGTGCAGGCAAGTGGGACGACCCTCGCCGTGCGAGCCGGTGGCCACAGCACGCCCGGTTACGGGGTCGCGGACGATGCAATCACGCTCGACGTGTCGGGGATGCGCGGGACGCCGAGAGCGGCACGGCCTGAATCGCGGCCGGGGAAACTGCCGGCGAGGCCACCGCCACCCTGCACCGTGCCGGCTTCGCGATCCCCTTCGGCGATTCCGGCACCGTTGGAGTCGGAGGGCTCACCCTTGGCGGTGGCATCGGCTGGCTCGTCCGTCGCTTCGGCCTGACGATCGACAGTCTCCTGGCGGCAGAGGTGATCACCGCCGCCGGGGACCGGTTGACCGCCAGCACCGTAGAGCACCCGGATCTGTTCTGGGCGCTCCGCGGCGGCGGTGGCAACTTCGGTGTGGTCACCCGATTCCGGTTCAGCCTGACGCCGCTCGACACGATCCTCGCCGGGAGGGTCACCGTCCAGGCGACTCCGGAAGTGCTGCGCCGACTGGTCGATGTCCTGGTCGGGGCGCCCAACGGCCTGACGGTGATCACCAGCATTCTGCGGGCACAGCCAACGCCGGACCTTTCCGGCTCCTGGCAGGCACGGCTCCCCGACGCATGGCACGGGCGACTCGTTGCTTCCCTACGCCTCGCCCACTCAGGGCCGGTCGCCGACGACCCGGCGGTGCTCGAGCTGCTCAGATCGATCGGCCCCGGCGTCGAGGATTCGGTGGGGCGGAAGCCCTACCCGGCGCTCTTCCCGCCGCCGGACGGCTCGCGCCTCGCGACCGCGGTACGGAGCCTGTTCATCGACGATCTCGACGAACGCGCGGGCGAGATCATCGAGCGCCACCTGGCCGACGCGAGCACGCCCGACGCCTGGATCCAGATGCGTTTCCTCGGCGGCGCCTTGGCGCGGGTGATGAACGACGAGACCGCGTTCGGCCATCGCGACCGAAGGGCGGCCGCGACCCTCATCACGCCGTTCGAGGATCCGACGGAGACGGCGCACCACGAGGCCTGGGCCGCCGAGTTCGAGGCTGAGCTTCTCGCTGCTGGCTGCGGGTCCGGCGCGTTCGTGAACTTCCTCGGCACGGACGGCGAAGCCGCCCTGCACGCCGCCTACCCGCCGGCGACCCTGGCGCGCCTCATCGACGTGAAGCGGCGCTACGACCCCGACAATCTCTTCCGCTTGAACCTCAACGTTCGGCCCGGTCCCGACCGCGCGTCCGGCTAACCCGGCCAATCGCGTGGTTCGAGGAGCACCCTGACCATCTCGAGACGGTTCGCGCCGTCGACGTCCGGCCGCCGGAGACACCGGTCCCTGCCCGCTGCGCCGGCTGCTTCGGCGACATCGGACTCGAGATCATCGCCGACCCTGACTGCGCGGATCCCCAGCCCCTCCGGATCGTCTCGATTCGGCCGTAGGACGGCTCGCCGGGATGCCGCTTGGCTCA
>JANNUK010000291.1:0-2725 GCA_031395155.1 Chloroflexota bacterium
AGTTCGCCGCGACTTCGTACACGATCCGCCGGGCGGGACGCAGCTCGTCCATCCGGTACCGATCGAAGGCGGTGATCGTCTCGACGCCGTCGGTGAGGGCATCGTGCAGCGGTCGCGGCTCGCCCACCGTGAGGTTGGCGAAGAGGAATCCCGCGTACTCGCCCACGGCGATCGCGTGGAGCGGATACTCGCGTCGGTTGAACGCCTCGTCCTCGTGGACGTTGGGGCTGGCGATGAGCTGGCCGTCGAGATCGTACGTCCAGGCGTGATACGGGCACTTGAAGGCCTTCTTCGCGCGGCCGGTCCCCTCGATGTCGTCGAGGAACTTCGTGCCGCGGTGGCTGCACACGTTGTAGAAGCCGTTGAGGCGGCCGTCGCGAGCGCGTGTGACAAAGATCGATTCGCGGGCGATGTCGCGGACGATGTACTCACCGGGTTCGGCCACCTCGGTGCTGCGTCCGACGCAGACCCAGTCGTTCCACCAGATCCGCTCGCGTTCCTGGTCCCAGGTCTCGGCCGAGGCGTAGTCGTGGCCGCCAAGGGTCGGCCGGGGACGCCAGTCGCGACCGGCTTCGACGACATCGATGGTGTAGCGCGGATCCGGTTTCGTGCTGGTCATCGGGCGACTCCACGACGGGTACATCGCGAGCGAGCCGGGGCGATGCCCCGGGAGCATAGACCCGGCGGCCCGCCGCCGCGGGGCGCCTGTGCGCACCATCGTCGTGGTCCGTCGCATCGCGGGAGAGACCGTTGCTCCGGGCAGACCGGGCCGGATCGCCTGTCCGGACCGTCCGGATGGCCGGTGCCGGGCCCCGGGATCCGGGGTATCGTGGGGCCACGACGTGGTGCCGGCGCCGTGTGCCGGCGCCCTGGAGGTGACCGATGTTGGCAAAGGCAGGCGATCGAATCGTCGTCGATTCACAGAAGGTCGGACAGCCGGCTCGCGAGGGCGACATCCTCGAGGTGATCGAGGCGACGTACGGGCCCCACTACCGGGTACGCTGGGACGACGGCCACGAGAGTGACCTGCGACCGGCCGGTGGCAGCGCCCGAACATTCCCGCGGGTCGTGGCCAAGAAGGCGAAGGCGGGACCCGCCGCCAAGGATCGCCGAAACTAGCGATCGCACCGCCCGGCCGCTCGAGTCTCAGAACCCGGCCCAGTCGGCGCCACCGCCCGAGGCCACGAGGCGGACCGGGACCCCGGCGCGATCGAGGAGGCTCGCCGCCACGGCGGCCCGGTAGCCGGTCGCGCAGTGGACCCAGATCTCCGACGCGTTCGAACCCGCTCCTGCGTCGAGTTCGTTCAGGCGTCCGGGCAGATCGCCGATGAAGATGCGCTGGGCGTCGGTCAGGGCGGGGGCCGTCCGCCACTCCTCGGCCTGGCGGACGTCGAGGACCGGCACCGGGTTGCCCCGCGCGACGCGCTCGCGGTGCAGCTCGCGCATCGAGGCCGTCGCGTAACTTCGTGTCTCGCGTCCGGATTCGCGCCAGGCGTCCAACCCGCCGCCAAGGGCCCCGACCACCCGGTCGTAGCCGATCCGGAGGAGCTGCGTGATGGCCGCGTCGCCGGGATCGGTTCCACCAGGGGCAGTCGCGTCCGGTTCGGGCAACACCAGCACGATCCGCTCTCCGAACGGGACCACCCACCCGACGTAGGCCGCGAAGCTGTCGGCGAGTTCGACGTTGATCGAACCCGGGATGTGGGCGGCAGCGAACTCGTTGCGGTCGCGGATGTCCACGATCCACGTCCCGTCGGCGGCACAGGCGGCCACCGTGTCGGCGGACAGCGCCAGGACGGGCGGCTGCGAACCAAGCACCGGCGCCCCGGCGCGATTCAGGGGCGCCATGTGCCGGTAGTACTCCGGGTACGCCAGGAGTCCGGACAGGTGGCCTCGTACGAAGGCGTCCTCATCGATACCCCACACGGCGGGGTTGACGAATCGTTCGATGCCGATGGTGGACGTGATCCCCCCGTCCGCTGCGGGAGCCGAGACGCAGAACGATCCAGCGCCGTGCGTCGGCAAGATCCGGACGGTGTCCGGGAGGGCGGCAAGCCGCTGGATGGAGCGGTACTGGTCGCGTGCGAGGCCGTCGGCCAGATCCGCCCCGAGGAGGTCGCTCCGTCCGGCCGAACCCACGAGCAGACTCCCGCCGGTGAACAGCGCCTGGACGGCCCCATCCGAACCGCTTTCGCGTCCCTCAACGCGTCGGACCTCCCACGCGAGGTGCTCGGGTGTATGTCCCGGTGTGGCTCGCGCGACGACGCGCAGGTCGCCGATGACGACTTCGTCACCCTCATCGGCCGCTCGGTGGGCGAAGGTGTAGCGGCCACGGGCCGGCACCACCAGGTCGGCCCCGGTCGCGGCACGGATCTCGTGAGCTCCGGACGCATAGTCGTTGTGGACGTGTGTCTCGAGGACGGCGCGGATCCGCCACCCGTGCGCGTCCGCGGCCGCGAGGAACCGCCAGGCATCACGCTGCGGATCCACGACGACCGCCTCATCTCCGGACGCGAGGAGGTACGAGTTGTCGCCAAGACCCGGCGTGACAAAGACCTCGAGGTCCATCGGATCGTCCCCGGCTCAGCCCAGCCGGAGCTCCGGCAGGACCTCGCGACCGAAGACATCGATGAACTCGGCCTGGTTGCGGCCCACGTTGTGCAGGTGGATCTCGTCGAAGCCCATGTCGACGTAGTGCTGGATATGGGCGATGTGCTTGCCGAGG
>JANNUK010000297.1:0-1784 GCA_031395155.1 Chloroflexota bacterium
CGCGTCGTCGCTCAACCGGCGCTTATCCGGGCGCGGTCGCGGCCCGTGAGGCACCGACCCTACCCCGCCGCCTGGCGGAACTGCTCGTAGCGGCGCTCGAGACGGGCGCGGTCGGGAAGGTCGATGGTGCGGCGGGGCAGATGGATCGGCTGGCCGTGGATCTGCTGGAGGCCCACCACGAGCATGGGGCCGTCCGATTCGGCGAGGACGGACGGGCGGACCTCGATGACATAGTCGGGCCGGATGGCGAAGAAGAACCGATCGAACGCGGCGTGATGAAGCTTGCACAGGGCGACGCCGTTGCTGACGACCGGCTCGCCCTCGGCGTCGCTGTCGGGCGTGATGTGCGCCGCGTCCAAGAGCTCCTGGTGCCGGAGTCGGCAGAGGGCGCATCGTTCGGCATACGCTCGAATCACCCGTTCGCGGAACGCGACCTGGTGCAGCCGACGGCGGAACGTCGCGGTCACGTAGGCCCGCCGAGGCTCGGCCACGTCCTCGCCGACGGCGCCGGCGCCAACGAGCTCGTGCTCGGCGGCGTAGAGGTCGTCGACCTGCATCGAGAAGCGGAGCTGCTCCGGATGGTCCTCGACCACGAAGACCGGGTAGGCCGCGACGTAGCTCCCGGGCTCGATCGCATGGAAGTACACGATCGGGACCCGTTCGACCATCGCGCGCCGCAAGCCGCGGTTGTCTCGATGCTGCGGGTCGAGTCCGCGATACGCGTAGCGAAGCGTTCCGGCCCCGCGATCGAAGGTGTCGTCGTACGGGCCGCCGACCGTCGTGATGGAGATCGGGAGCTCGCACGCGGCGGGCTTCCAGATCCCGGATGGACCCACGAGCGGGATCGTCGCTGGTGAGCCCCCGACCTTGCCACTGGAGCGGGCGTCGCTCGCATTCGGGCCAGCCCGAGCTCTGGCACTTTGAGACGGCCGTCGCGCAAGTGCCGAGATCCGTGGTGCGGCGAGTCGCGGACTACGCTGTCGCCATGCCGATAGTCAGCATCACCATTCCGACCGGGTCCGACGACGAGATGGTCTTCCAGACCTTTCGAGGCTATCTGGCTGCGACCTGCAACTGGGCGCGTGATCTGTACCCGCACGCGGGCGGTCTCCTCCCCGGGGTCGCCGCGGCGGTCAAGGCCCGGCCCTGGATGACCCGGACGCCGGCGATCAGCAAGACGCTGACCCTGCGCGGCGCCGAGATCCTTCGCAACGGCTGGGCGACCGAGGTACTACTGAACTCACCCCGCGTCCTCGGTGGCGGAGACTTGATCTCGTTCGCCAACCTCTGGGCTCCGGTCCAAGCCTATTACGCGGTCTTCGAGGCCTTTACGGCCTTCGCCATGACGGTCAGCGGGTCCACGCCGCCCAAGACGCACGCCGGACTCCTGGCCTGGGCTGGCTCCAACGTGACGAACGCCACGACTCCGTTCGTCGTGCCCTGGACGGCTCGGGTCCTAGGTGCACCGGGTCTCTACACCTTCGAGGGCTTCGGCGCGACCGTCCCCAATCCAGCGATCAGCAACCTGTCGGCGCCGCACGCCGCGAATGCGCCGCACCTCCTGGCGTTGGCGCTGAAGACCACGCGCGACGAACAGATCGACGAGCACCGCGACGGCTGGCGGCGGGGCCTGAAGACGAAGACCGGAACGCCGCGCAAGACGCTGCCGACATCAATCCTCATGGCCAACGCCGCGGCGATGCGACCCACGACCCTCTTCGACCTGCTCTGGCGTCTTCGGGTGCGGTCGAACTACAAGGAGGGCGACGCGTTGCTGTCCGGCG
>JANNUK010000307.1:0-2147 GCA_031395155.1 Chloroflexota bacterium
TTCGCGCGCAATCAGCAGCTCCGCGACATCGAGATTGACCGGCGCCTGCGTGGTCGTTCCGATCTCGAGGAGCAGCTCGTCCAGGCCGAGGTGGACACCAAGACCAAGCTCGAGCAGCTGACGTTGCCGGACATCGCGGCTGCCGAGGACCTCCTGTCGCGCGAGGAAGCGCATGTCAGCCAGATCGAGCGCCTGACTGCCCAGCTCGATGGCCTCGTTGGGAAGGAGCCGTCCGACACCCTTCCCGCGTCGCGCGCCGCCGCGGCGCTGACCGTCGAACAGAAGACGAGCGCGCTCGAGGGGCTCGGTCCCATTGCCAAGGAGCCGCGGGCTCGGGAGCGCCTCGAGGTCGAGGTCCGGGATGCGGAAGCGTCCCTTGAACGCGCCCGAGACGACGAGGCGACGGCTCGCGCCCGGGTCGAGGCCAACGGGGTCGATGCCGAGGAAGTTGCCGGCGATGCCGAGCGCCTCGCGATGTGGCGCGAGCAGCTCGCGGCCCTCCAGCGCCGTGGCCGGGTGTACGCAGCCACGTTCGAGGCGATCGAGCGTGCCGAACAGGCGACGATGCGGACGGCCACGCGCTTCCTCGAACGACGCATGGTGTCTGACCTCGGTCGAGCGACCGGTGGTCGGTACCGCCGGGTGCGGGTCGACGACAAGACGCTCGACATCGCCGTGCACGCACCCGAGCGCGGTGACTGGGTCGATGTCGGTCAGCTCAGCCAGGGCACCCTCGACCTCGTCTACCTCGTGGCCCGTATCGGCCTGGTCCGGCTGGTCACCGGCGACCGGCGGCCACCGCTGATTCTGGACGATCCGTTCGTCACCTTCGACGAGGAGCGTGCCACCCGCACGCTCAAGCTCCTCCGAGATCTTGCCCGCGACTTCCAGGTGATCTACTTGACGACGTCGGAACGCTACGACACGGTCGCCGACAGCGTGGTCGAATTGCCCGGCCCGACGGCCCTCGACGACAGCGCCCCCGAGGAACCGGACGAGACCGCCGCGGTCGCGGCGACGGGCTGACGCTCCTGGACCTGCTCGTCGGCGGCGGACTCGCAACCGTCCTGTTCGGCCTCGCCTCCGCGATCGTCTGGGGCAGCAGCGATTTCCTCGGCGGCCTGGCCAGCCGCCGTGCGGCCGCCTTCAGCGTCGTCCTCGTCGTGCAGGGCCTCGGCACGCTCCTCGCGCTGGGAGCCGCGGGGCTGCTCGGCGAGGGTGTCCCCGAGCCCGCGGCCATTGCGATCGCCGCCGGTGCCGGGATCGGGGGCGGGATCGGCCTGCTTGGTCTGTATCACGGGCTGGCGGTGGGCCGGATGGGTGTCGTCGCGCCCGTCACCGGGGTCCTCGCCGCGGCGCTGCCCGTTGTGGTCGGGATGGTCCGGGACGGCCTGCCGGGCGGATCGATCACCGTGGGCATTGCCGTGGCCCTGCTCGCCGTGGTGATCGTGTCGCGCGTGCCGGGTGTCGACGGCGGTCGCTCGGGGTTCGAATTCGGGATCATCGCCGGCCTCGGGTTCGCGAGTTTCAACATCCTGGTCGGGCTGCTGCCCGGGCAGGGTGTCTTCGCCCCCCTCGTGGCGCTCAAGCTGGCGTCGGCGATCCTGATCGTGGGCGTGATCCTCGTTCGACGCGTGTCGTGGACGATGCCGCGGGCCGCGCTCCCGCTCGCAACCGGGGCCGCCGTGCTGGACCTTCTCGGCAATGCCTTCTACCTGCTGGCGACCCAGGCGGGCCGGCTCGACGTGGCCGTGACCCTGTCGTCGCTGTATCCCGTCACCACGGTGATCCTCGCGGCGGTCGTCCTCCGTGAGCGCGTCACCCGAGATCACGGCATGGGGATCGTCGCCGCCGGAGCGGCGATCGTCCTGATCGCATCGGGCTCGGCGGGGTAGGCTGGGCCAGTCCAGCCATCTACATCGAGAACGGCGTCTGGGTGGAGCTCCGCGCGCGGCCCTTTGGGCGGGTAACGCTCCAGGCCTAGGGTTCGCCGGCGGTAACGGTCAACTCGACCGCGTCCACCCCGGCCGGATCGGTCAACCGGTAGATCGCGCCGAATCCCTCGGCCCGCAGTTGCTCGTCCGTGGCGGATTGCCGGAGGGCAGCCAGCTGTCGATCGACAACCTCGGCCGGGACGACACGCCCAC
>JANNUK010000340.1:0-2176 GCA_031395155.1 Chloroflexota bacterium
CGCGTCGGCGCCGCTCGTCGGGCTCCTGGCCGCGACCTACGTTCGGCCGCCGCGCCACACCCTCGGGCACCCACGTGATGAGGCCGGTGCGGGACGGGCGACATTGGGCGGGGTCGCCGCGTACCTCGCGATCGGTTGCCCGATCTGCAACAAGGTGGTCGTCGCGGCGCTGGGCGTCAGCGGGGCGCTCTCGGTCTTCGCGCCGATCCAGCCACTCATCGGCGCCGCATCCGTGACCCTCCTCGGGGCAACCTTGGGTTGGCGCCTCCGCGCACGAGCGCGACGCTGCGAGCGCTGCGCGGCCTGATCGTCGCGACGAACGCTGGCCCGCGATCGGGCTGATGCTATACTCCACTGGAGTATCCGCACATCACTATCGGAAGGCGAGAACCATGGAACTGACAATGATCGAGACCGGGCCCGAGGCCCTTCGCGCGGGCTATACCTGCCCCTGCGGCTGCACCCCATCGGTCGAGTTCGCCCGCGGGGCCGAGCTCGTGAAGGAGGGCTGCTGCTGCGGCAACCACTTTGCCGTCGGACCGCGGGCTGCGGCCAGCCTGACACCGACACCTGGCTTCGAGCCGGAGCTCAAGACGTTCGATGCGCCCTGGGGCGAGCGCCTCGAGGCAGCCTGGCTCGTCGGACCCAGCGTGCACGGCCCGGAGGCCGAGGCTAATCACCACCCCGATCACGCGCACGTCGCGATCGATCCCGTCTGTGGCATGACCGTGGAGCCCGAGGCGGCGCGAGCCAGGGGCCTGCACGCCGCCCACGGCGGCACGGACTACTTCTTCTGTGGCAAGGGCTGCAAGCTCGAGTTCGGCGACGACCCCGAGCGGTTCCTCGACCCCGCCTACGTCCCCTCGATGTAGATCGGCCACCATGCGGCTCCGCCTCGGACCGATCCTGATCGCGGCCGTTGTCGGACTGGTCGCCCTCGGGCTGACGGCCTGCGGCGGCGGGACACGGAGTCCGATCTGCGCGGCGCAGGATTCACTCCGGGCCGCGCTCCGGGCCGTCGATGCGGCGCGAAGTGCGGACAGCTCGGGAGACAGCGCTGCGATGAGTCGAGAGATGAATGAAGTCGAGCGTCACCTCGGCGTCGCCCGGGCGAACCTCGCAGGCGCCGCTGCAGACCCAAACACCGCATCGGCGGCGCGCGCGATGCTCGAGGCGGCCAACTACCTCCAGTTCATTGTTGACGACTCACGGGCCTCGGGCACGGTCGACTTCCCGATCGCGCAGTTCGCGGCGCGGGAACTCAACCGCGCGGGATCCGGAGCGGGCGGCACCCCGCTGAACTGCTGACAGGAGCACGGTGATGAACGACGGCAATCCGGGACGGTGCGGTTCGAGGTCCAGAGATGGCGGCTAAGAGCCAGCGACGGAAGGGTCGGTCGTCCCCACCGACGGAGCGAGTCGACCGTCGTCCGTCGACAGCCGTGCGAGACCGGCGACCCCTGGTCCTGGCCGGCGTGGCGCTCGTGGCGGTGGTCGCCGTCATCGCCTTCGCCCTCCTTCGACCAAGCGATTCGTCCATCGAAGCCTGGAGCCGACTCGGTACGGAGGATGTCCACTCGCTGGCGTTCGTCGATGGCGACCCGCAGCGACTCCTGTTCGGCCACCACGGCGGAATCCTCGCGACCGACGACGGCGGGAAGACGTGGGAGCCAATGGCCACGCGGTCCGATGCGATGAGCCTGGGCGTGACCGGCGACGGCTCGATCGTGATCGCCGGCCACGAGGTCTTCGCCGAGAGCCGGGATGGCGGCCAGACCTGGGCGGATATCCCGGCCGACCTTCCCAGCCTCGACATCCACGGCTTCGCACGCGATCCGGGCGACCCGGCCCGGATGTGGGTCTACCTGGCGATCGGTGGGTTCTGGGAGAGCCTCGACTCGGGCCGCGCCTGGGAGCAGATCCACGAGCAGAACGTCGTCTTCCCGGTCGCAATCGCCACGCCCTCTGGGACGCGACTCGTCGGCGTCACCGCCGCGGGCATCGCACGCTCGGACGACGGTGGACGCACGTGGCAACCCGTTGCGGACCCGAAGCTCTACCCGGTCACGGGCCTGGCGGCCACGCCCGACGGATCCGTCCTGGTCGCGAGCGGACCGGACGCGGTGGCCCGATCGGTGGACGGCGGGGCCAGCTGGTCGCGGCTTCCGTTCGAGGG
>JANNUK010000413.1:0-2497 GCA_031395155.1 Chloroflexota bacterium
CCCACGATGACGAGCCGAGGCCGGACCGGAAAGGCCTCCAGGAACAGCGAGGCACCCCCCAACTCGATGGTTCGCGACGTGCCGCGCAGCAGGGCGTCCTCGGATGCCTCGAGGAGCGCCTGGTCCAGTTCGTCCGAGCCCAGGGTCTCCGACGCGTCTCCACCGTCGCTGATCATGATCGGGGGCGCCGGGGGCGCTCCTTCGCCCGGTGGATGGGCACCGAACGCAGGGGGTGGCGAATCAGCCGGCAGTGGAATCGCGACCACGGCGCCGTGGCCGTCCCGCTCGATCGATGTCATCGCGGCCGCAATGGCCTCGGCCGGCACCAACGGCTGGATGAGGACGTCGATCGTGCCACCGCAGGCAAGGCCGACGTCCCAGGCCTCCTCGTCGCTGATCCCGTAGCGGACGACGCGCGCGCGCCCGGTCTTGCGAGCTCGCTCGATCTCTTCGGCCGCCGCCCCCTCCACGCAACCACCGCTCACGGACCCGGCGATGCGGCCGTCATCGGCTCGGAGCAGGACCGCCCCCTCCGGGCGCGGTGCCGATCCAAACGTCCGAACAACGACGGCCCGCCCGATCCCGATGCCTTCGGCCTGCCACGCAGCCAGCGTGTCGAGCAGTTCCTTCATGACGTCATGCTACGCCCGGACGCTCCGAGCAGGCGATCGATCGCGCCACGTTCACGATCCGGGCCGGGCCGTGCTCATGTCTGCGACAAGGGAGTAGTCCCAGTCGTCGTCGGCCCAGAGCACCCTGTGCGGCTTGATCCCGTTGGCGAGCCCGGGTCATCGTAGGGCGCGAATCTCGGGTCCTCGACGATGTCCCGCGGTCCCACCCATTGGCATGACATCGGGCGCCCGGCCTGGCCCTGCTGAACGGCGAGTCCACTCGCGATGACGAGGACCGCAAGGGCCGGACCCACCAGTCTCCGGCCCCACGATCTCGACTGGACCGAATTCACCTGTCGACCCTTGTCTCAGGTAAGCCGACGGGCTGCGCTGGGATCCGTGGCCGGTGCGATCGGAGCGGGCGTGACGGCCGACCCCGCCCGATGTGGCATCACGTGGGCGGCGATCTCGGCGTGACGGCCGGTGTCCTGGGTGCGGACGCCGGCGAGGATCTGACCGAGGCGCTCCAGGCTGGCGACCGTGCCCGCCGGCAGGAAGTCGTCGATGAACGGGTAGGCGGCCTTCATCCCGGCGGCCAGCGGTTGGTACCCGAACGTCCCCGCAAGCGGGTTCAGCCAGACCAGGCGATGACAGTTGCGTCGGAGGCGAGCCGTCTCCTCGGCAACGAGCGCCGGATCGCCGCGGTCCCAGCCGTCCGAGATGACGATGACGACACCGCTGGTCCGGAGCGACCGTCGCGCCCAGCGCAGGTTGAACTCGCGGAAGGATTCGCCGATCCGCGTGCCACCGGCCCAGTCGTTCACGGCGTCGGCGACGCGGGCAAGGGCGCGGTCGCGGTCTCGGTCGCGCAAGAGACGCGTGACGCGCGTGAGCCGGGTCCCGAAGACGAACGCTTCGGTCTTGACGTCGCTCGAGGCGGCCAGCGCCTGGATGAACCGGAGCAGCAGGCGGGAATGGCGCTCCATCGAACCCGAGATGTCGCAGATGACGACGATCGGACGCGGCCGGCGCACCGGGCGCCGCCAGACCCAGTCGAGCATCTGGCCGCCGGTCGACATGTTGCGGCGGAACATCGCTCGCGGAGCGAGGCGCCGACCGTGCGGGTGCAGTTCGTACCGACGGGTGCGACGCAGCTCGAGACGCGGCGTGAGCAGGTCCACCAGGCGTTCGGCGTCGCGCAGCTCGGCCGGGGTCATCCGGTCGAATTCGCGGTGGCGGATCACGTCCGTGGCACTGAACGCGTCGGGCGCGATCGTGATCCCATCGACCGCCTCGTCGTCCGTCGCATCTTCGTCGTCCTTCGAGGCGAGGGGTTGGCCGACATCCGCCCGCGCCTTGATGGCTTCATCGCCGGACCCGGGCTCGTGCTGACCGTCCTCGCCGGCATCGAGGTCCGTGTCCGCGTCTTCTGTACGGGTCGATGCGGGAGGCTCGCCCGGCCAGGAGCCACGACGGCGCCAGTAGCGATCGAAGATGAGATCGTACGTGGCTCGATCGTCCCGGCGCCGGATGAACACCGCCGCGCCGGCCGCCTTGACCTGCGAGCGATCACCCAGATCGATGACCTCCAGTGCCCGCGCGAAGTCCTGCGCGGCGCCCAGGTCCGTCGACAGCCCGGCGCGCCGGAGCGCCCGCCCGAACCCGACCGCCTGGCGGAGCATGCGCCGCCCGTCGATCTCCTCACCGCGCGGTGTCCGGGCGATCGCCGGATCGATGCCGGTCATCGCGAGGGCTCCGGGACGTAGCCGGTCTTCGGATGCGTCAGCTCTGGGCCGTCGTCTCGGCAAGGTAGCGACGGGCGGTCGTTCCGCGGACGCCTCGGACATCCTCCTCGTTCTTGAGGACGACCCCGTGCGTCTCGTGGA
>JANNUK010000416.1:0-1865 GCA_031395155.1 Chloroflexota bacterium
CTGGGCCGCCAACTTCATCGTCGTGAAGGCAGCAAACACCCAGATCCCACCGGTCGGTTTCGCGATGCTTCGCTTCGGGGCGGCCGCCCTGGTGCTGCTGGCCATCCTCCGCTGGCGCGAAGGGGGGATCGGGCTTCCTCGTCGACACTTCGTGCGAATCCTGGCCCTCGGCGGGCTCGGCTTCGGGATCTACCAGATCCTGTGGGCCACGGCGCTCCAGCAGATCGCCGCGGGTGACTCGGCACTGCTCATCGCCGCCACCCCGGTCATGACCGCACTCCTCGCCGTCGTTGCCGGCTCAGACACCCTCACCCGACCCAAGCTCCTCGGAGCGGTGATCGCGTTCGTCGGCGTCGGGCTGGTCGTCGCCGGGGGCACCGGCCTGACACTAAGCGCGACCCTCGCCGGCGACGCTGTGACGCTGCTCGCCGCGCTGTGCTGGGCGGTGTACACGGCGTTTGCCGCCACCATGCTTCGATTCGTGTCCCCGCTCCGGACGACCGCGTGGGCCATGGTCGGCGGGACCACCGTGCTGGCGCCGCTCGGGCTCGTGCAACTCGCCGGGACCGACTGGTCCTCGGTGGGCGCGCCGGCGTTCATGGGCCTCGCGTACTCGGCTCTGCTGCCGGCCGGCGTCGCGAACGTGGTCGTGTTCCACGCGGTCGGGCTTGTTGGTCCCACACGGATCACGGCGTTCCAGTTCCTGGTTCCGGCATTCGCCGTCGCGCTTGCGGCGTGGTTCCTGACGGAACCCATCCACGCCGGCCAGATCGTCGGGGGAGCCGTCATCATCGCCGGCGTGTGGTTCATGCGGCGTTCCCCGATCGGCGGCGTGCGACGCCGCGTTCCACCGAGTGCTACCTGATGATCACGCCTGCGCCCGCCGGCCCTCCGATCGCGATCCTCGTCGACTACGACGGGACGATCGCGCTGACCGACGTCACCGACACCGTCATGGCAGAGCACGTCCCCGCGGTCTGGGAGGAGGCGGCCGCGCGCTACGACGCCGGGCTCATGGGGTCGCGCCGGCTCATGGAGTGGGAGATCTCGCTCATCGAAGCCGACCCGGCGACGTTGCTGGCCACGGCCGCCGCACAGCCCCATGACGCGGGCTTCGTTCCGTTGGTCCGGCGGGCGCAGGCGGCCGGGATCCCGGTTGAGGTCGTGAGCGACGGCTTCGGGTATTACATCGAACCGGCGATGGCGGCCCTCGGCGTTTCGGACGTGCGCGTGGCGACCGCGCGGACGACCTTCGTCGGGCGGCGGCCCCGGATCGAATTCCCGAACGGGCATTCAGCGTGCTTCGTCTGCGGCACCTGCAAGCGATCGCGGGTTGAGGCGTACCAGGCCGAGGGCCGGCTGGTGGTGTTCATCGGCGACGGCGAGAGCGACCGCTATGCGGCCGGCTACGCCGACATCGTGTTCGCCAAGCGCTCGCTCGTGCCGATCTGCATTGCGGCCGGCTGGTCGTTCCACCGCTGGACCGAGATGGCCGAGATCGACAACTGGCTGGCCGAGACGATCAACATGTGGCGCGTGGATCCGTCAAGCCTGCCGGCGCCACGCCGTGCCGATCCGTTCTGTGGACCGGAGGTCTGGGGCGAAGGGCGGTTCGACCCGCCGGAGCCTGCGTAACGCGAGCAGGGGCTGGGTTCCGATCCATTGGGATCCGGGCCGAACGCTCGTGCCCGACCGGTTCGAGTGGGCCAAGGAGGCGAAGGACCAGGGCTACGTGGCGTCGACCTGCAACTGACGCGGGTCGGCCACGGGTCAAGTGCGGACGATGCCCTTCAAGGGGACGACGAAGATCGTGGCGCCGGCGTGCTGGACGACCGATGCGCGCCAGTCCGTGAGGCGCTCGAGGA
>JANNUK010000474.1:0-1572 GCA_031395155.1 Chloroflexota bacterium
GCGATCGCACGCAGCCGGAGGACGTTGCCCGACGTTTGGCCCTTCCGCCACAGGGTGCCCCGCGAGCGGGAGTGGAAGTGGACGTCGCCCGTCGAGAGCGTGGCTGCGAGCGCTTCAGCATCCATCCAGGCGAGCATCAGCACCCGTCCGTCGCCGGCATCCTGGATGACCGCCGGCACGAGCCCGGTCGAATCGAACGCGACCCGCTCCTGCAGCTCGGCGCTCATGCGGGCGATCCGGCCACCGCCGAGGCAGCCGCCCGGGCCGGCGCACCCTCCATCCGGCGGACCGGCAGGCCCGCGGCGAACATCGCCGTCTTGACCTCCGCGATCGTGTGGATCCGTCGATGGAAGATCGACGCCGCGAGGACCGCGTCGGCGCCGCCAGCACGAACGGCCGCGATGAAATCGTCGGGTCCGGCCGCTCCGCCCGACGCGATCACCGGAACGCTGACACGGCTCGTGATGGCCGCGAGCAGATCGGTGTCGTAGCCGGAGCGCGTGCCATCGCGATCCATCGATGTCACCAGCAGCTCGCCGGCTCCAAGTTCGGCGGCCTGGACAGCCCATTCGACGGCGTCCCGGCCGGTCATCTCGCGCCCGCCCCGCACGAGGACGTCCCAGCCGGCCGCGGTCGACTCCCCGGCGACGGAGCGGCGGCGTGCGTCGATCGCGACCACGACCGCCTGGCGCCCAAAGCGCGCCGCGCACTGCGCGACGAGGGACGGGTCGGCGACGGCCGCCGTATTCAGCGAGACTTTGTCGGCTCCGGCCCGGAGCACGTCGCGAAACTCGAGCGGCGTGCGCACACCGCCGCCCACCGTCAGGGGCACGAACGATCGTCGCGCCGTGCGGGTGACCACGTCGAGGAGCGTGGCCCGGCCCTCCGGTGCGGCCGAGATGTCGAGGAACACGATCTCGTCTGCCCCCTCCCGAGCGTAGCGTTCGGCGAGCTCGGCCGGGTCGCCCTCGTCGACGAGATCTACGAATCGGGTGCCCTTGACGACCCGTCCGTCCTTCACGTCGAGGCACGCGATGACGCGTCGACGGAGCATCAGCCCGGACCCGCCTGGCGCGCGAAGTTGGCGAGCAGGCGGAGGCCATCGGTGCCACTCCGCTCGGGGTGGAACTGGACCCCGACCAGCGGCCCGTCGGCGACGGCCGAAACGAACGTACCGCCGTGCGTGGTGCGGGCGAGGATGACGTCCTCTGCCCGATCGCCCTCGGGCAGGCCGGCATAGCTGTGCACGAAGTAGAGGTCGCTGCCATCGGCGATCCCGTCGAACAGCGGGTGCCGTCGGGCCAGATCCACCTGGTTCCAGCCAATGTGCGGCAGCGTGGGAGCATCGGGAATGACGACGACCCGGCCAGGGATCACGCCGAGCATCTCGACGCCATCCTCGTCGCTGGTTTCGAACAGGAGCTGGAGGCCGAGGCAGATGCCGAGGAACGGCCGACCGTCGGCGCGGCCCCGACCGCCTCGAGGCCCTGGGCGATGCTCACGAGGTTGCCCGCCCCGTAGTCGACGACGGCGACGCGCAGCGGTCGCGGACTGGGCGCGATGGAGCCCGCC
>JANNUK010000518.1:0-5537 GCA_031395155.1 Chloroflexota bacterium
TTCGCGACGATGGCCGCGGCGATAACGAGCGTGCCGCTCGCCGGTGGGCCGTGTTCGAATCGCGCCTCGCCTCGCTGGACCTCGCGCCGAACCGGGCCACGGTGTTCTCGGCCCACCAGATGGGCACGGCGCGCATGGGAGCGAACCCGACCACAGCGGTCTGCGATCCGGACGGCCGCGTCAGGGTGGACCGGACGGGGCGGGTCGTCGAGGGTCTCTACGTCGGCGACGGATCCCTGTTTCCGACGGGGATCGGGGTCAACCCGATGATCACGATCATGACGGTCGCGCGTCGGGTGGCCCGGACCGTCCTGGCGGAGGGCTGACCGCTCTCACGCGTTCAAGCCTTCTCAGGCGTTCGACGCCTCGGCGGGTGCCGGATGGACGCCGGGCCGCGGCTCATGGACCGGAGGCTCCGCGGGTCGCGCCGACGGCCGCCTCATCCGGCTGCGGGCGGTGATGATCACCGCCACCGCCCCGACGATGATCGCCCCCGCGAGGAGGGTTCGCGAGCTCACCGGCTCGCTCAGGAAGGCCGCGCCGAGCGCGACCGCGACGATTGGATTGACGTACGCATACGTCGCAATCAGCGGAAGCGGCGCGACCTTGAGCAACCAGACATACGCGGTGAACGCGACCAGGCTGCCGATCAGCGTGAGATAGACGAGGGCCAGCAGCGAATCGGAGGAGATGGCCTCTGGCCGGAACCCGGCGAACTCCCCCGTCAGCAGGCCGAGGACGGCGAGGGTGGCGCTTCCGGCGAGCATCTGGGTGGCGGTGGCGACGAGCGGGCGCGACGGCTGACGGGCTCGATGGGCAGCGAACAGGGAGCCGCTGGCCCAGAAGATCGGGGACAGGATCAGGGCACCGATCCCGGCGGCGTCGAACCCCTCGCCGGTCGTGCCGAACGGCCAGACGAGGATCGTGACGCCGACCAATCCGACCCCGATCCCGACGACGGCGACTCCGGGAAGACGCTCTCCGAGGAAGGCACGCCCGAAGACCGCGACCCAGACCGGCATCAACGCGATGAGCAACGCCGCGATCCCCGACGGGACCGTCTGTTCGCCCCAGGCAACCATGCCCATCCCGCCGCCGAGGAGGAGCGCGCCCACGATCGCCGTGTCGCGGAATTCGCGGCGCGACGGAAGGCGGAAGGATCGGCCCTCGCGGGCCGCGGACCAGGCCATCAGGACCGATCCGGCGATCAGGAACCGGATCGCGGCCATGACGAACGGGGGGATCGTGTCGACGGCGACGGCGATGCCGAGATACGTGGAGCCCCAGACCACGTACAGGACGAGCATCGCTG
Organism: Chloroflexota bacterium; assembly: GCA_031395155.1. Lineage (GTDB taxonomy): Bacteria > Chloroflexota > Limnocylindria > Limnocylindrales > CSP1-4 > CAKKPP01. The sequence goes on from JANNUK010000518.1 coordinate 1,313, forward strand.
CCCCGAGCAGCACGCGCGGTGTGGCGGTGGCGGCGGCGGGCGTTGGCACAGTCGGCTGGTCCAAGGTGCGGCGAGTCTATCGTGAACCGATGGACTAGTCCACTAGGCCAAGGGTTGTGATTCGGTGGCAGTGCCCGGGTGAGGCCGCGCCGGCGGCGTCAGGCGGCCCTGGCGGCAGCGTCAGGCGGCCGCGCCGGCGACGACCCCGGCCGATGCCGGTCGGCACACGCGGCACGGGCGATACCCGGCGTCCGAGGCCGCAGTCATGGACCGGAAGGGCACTCGATGGTCGGCGCGAATGCGCCGCGCATTGCGGCAGGTCGGATGACAGACGATCCGGGTCGAATCGGATCCGACGAGACGGACCCCGGCCCGCGCCATTGCCTCCAGCGCATCGGGATCGAGGCCCTCGGCGGCCAGGATCGCCCGCTTGTTGTCCGGACCACCCAGCGAGTACTGCCCGATCGTGCCGTCGCTGCGGACGACGCGATGGCACGGCACGATGAGCGGCACCGGGTTCTGGCCGAGCGCGGTGCCCACGGCGCGAACGGCGCGCGGCCGACCGATCTCGGCGGCGATCCAGCTGTAGGGACGGACCTCGCCCGGCGGGATCTCGAGGGCCTTCATCCAGACCTCGCGCTCGAAGTCCCCCCGCCCCCGCAGGTCCAGTGCGATTCGCACCCGCCGATCGCCGGACAGTCGTCGAGCGATCGCTCGCGCGAGGTCAGCCGGGAGGCCGGCCACCCTCGTTGCCGCGCGGCCGGTCGCCGCGAGGTGGCGGGACTCGAAGGCCTTCGCCCCCCCGGACAGGCCAACCGCCGACACCCCGCGCCCGTTCCAGGCGATCAGCACGTCGCCGAGCGCCGAGGGCATCGTCGTATAGAGATCTGCCAGGCCGAGCGCGGCCAGCGTGGTCGGTGCCAGGCCGGCCGGAGCCGAGGTGGCGAGCGCCGCGAGCGCTGCCTCGATGTCGTCCTGAACGGCCGGTGCCGTCGATCCCGTCATTCCCGTCGATCCCGTCATGCCATCATCTCCCTGCGCTCCTCGGCGCGTTCGTCCTCGATCATCGCCCGTAGCCTGCGAAGTCCCCGATGGACCTGGGCCTTCACCGTGCCCTCCGGGCGTCCGAGTGCGGCTGCAACCTCGGCGTACGACAGCCCGTCGACGTGGCGAAGGATCACGACCGCGCGCATTCCCGGTGGCAGGCCGGCCAGTCTCCGTGTCCACGCCGCGGCCTCCATTCGGCGGTCCGCGACCGACTCAGGCGTCGGCTGGTCGTCGGCCGGGTCGAAGCCGCGCGCAAGGAGCGGCCCCAGGCTCACCGCCGGACGACGTTCGACGGGCCGGCGTCGCCGATTCCGCCCGGCGTTGACGACGATCGCCGCCAGCCACGGCCGCAGGGCGAGAGCTCGGATCCGGTCCGCGTCCCAGGCGCAGAGCGCTCGATGGGCGCGGGCGAACGCGTCCTGCGTCACTTCCTCCGCATCGGCCGGGTCGGCGAGCAGTCGCAGCGCGATCGTGTAGAGCCTGTCCTGGTGGCCGCGCACGAGCGCTTCAAAGGCGGCGTCCACGTCGCGCGCAAGCGCCTCGATCAGGGTCGAATCGTTCATCGCAACCTGAAACCCGTCATCGCGGCAAATGGTTGCATGCCCGCCGGGCGGCGTCCCGGGAACCGCGGTCGTTCGGTCGAGTAGACTCGGCCGGACCACTCGGCCAGGGAGCATCTCGGGGACCCGATGCAACTCGACGACCGCTTCGACGACCTGATCGACAGTCTCGGCGGCTTTTACCGCGCGTGGCTGATCCACGTCGGGCTGGACCTGGGCCTGTTCGCGGCGCTGCGCGCCGCCGGCCACCTGGGAATGACGCCAGACGCGCTGGCCGATGCCACGGCGACGACCCGCGACGCCGTCGGTGTCTGGTCCTGGGCGGCGGATGCCCACGACCTGGTGGAACTGACCGACGAGGGTCGCCTCGTGTCGAACGAGGCGATCGCGACGATCCTGCTCGACACCGACCGGCTGGAGTACCTGGGTGGCCAGTTCACGCATGCCGTCGTGGCGTCGATGGATTGGGACGGCATGGCCGAATTCTTCCGCACGGGACGTGCCATGGAAGTTCGCCCGGACCGCTACCGGGTCTCGATCGAGCGGCTCACCGAACAGGACATCGCGGTCTTCTTCCAGGAGGTGCTCTCGGCGCTGCCGCAGCTCGTGGTCGACCTCTCGGGTGGCGGGCGCCTGCTCGACGTGCACTGCGGTGGCGGCCTCTGGCTGGTTGCCGTGGCTCGGCGCTTTCCTGCGGTGACCGGTGTGGGTGTCGAAGGCGAACCGGACTCGGTCGCGCGCGCCCGGGCGCACATCGCCGTGGCGGGGCTGGACGAGCGGCTCGAGATCCGGATCGGCGACGTGACCGCGGCCTCCGATCGTGGACCCTTCGATCTCGTTTATTACCAGTACGCGTTGCACAGCCTGGCCGACCCCGCGGCCTCGCTCCGTGCGGCCTGGTCCGCGGTCCGGCCGGGGGGCAGGATCGTCGCCCTCGACTGGCCCCTGCCGTCAACGTCCGACGAGTTCCGGACGCGGCACGGCGAGCTCATCGCGGGTGTGCAGCTCGATGCCATGCTGGGCGGACGGCACCTCGCGCCGCGCGAGCACTTCGTCGCCTGGTTCGAGAGCGCCGGGATCGGCCGGCCGACCGTGATCGACCTGCCGTCCGGTGCGTCGGTCGTGCTCGCGGAGCGCCCGACGAGCTAGTTGGTGATGACGATCGAGCCTTTCATCTGCGAGTGGATCGCGCAGTGGTACGCGTACTCGCCCGGCTCGGAGAAGACGAGCGCACCCGTTCCGCCTCCCGCCTCGAGGGTGCCCGTTGTGCAGTCGCCCTCGTCGAGCGTCGCCGTGTGGGGCGCCGCGTCCTGGTTCGTCCAACCAATCGGCTGGCCCACTGCAGCCGTTACGGGCGTCGGGCTGAACGCGAAGTCGATAACCCTGACCGACACACCCGGTGCCTCGCTCGAATCGGCGCAAGCGACCACAGGCGGATCTGTGGCGGGCGTCTGCGACTGTGCCGGAGCGGGTGTCTGCGACTGTGCCGGCGCGGGCGTCGCCGGACCGCTGCAGCCGGCCAGAACGATGGCAGCCATCGAAATCCCTGTAGCAAAGGCGCTTCGTCGCACGATGTCCCTCCTGCATCCCCGTCCGACCCGATCAAGGGCGGTCCGTCGAACTGTACGCCGATCGCGGGGCAGTGGATCTGTCCGTGCGGCGGACGTGCCGAGCCGACGGTGACCACGCCGACGAGGACCATCGGCGACGGAGGCCGGGATCGCGATCTTGCGCGGACCCTTGCGGTCCATGAGGCACGTGTTCATGCCGGCAGCCGCCGCGAGCTTCGAGAGACCAGCCACGGCATGCTGCTGCACGACCCGGCCGATGCCGAGCCATTCTGGAACCGCCTCGTCGCCCCAACGTTTCCCGGCGCGGCCGGCCCATTTGATCGCGACCTCGCCGAGGCGATTGTCGCCTTCGGCCTGCTCGCCCGATACCCCCATATCCGTCCCGTGGCGGCCGCCAACCATCCCCCGGACCTGACGGCTCGCCTGCTCCAGGCAGGGTTCGATGTTGTCGGCGAGGACCGGGCGATGGTGCTGCGCGACCCGGATCCGAGTGTTGCGCTCTCCTCCGGTCCGACCGCCGACGGTCTGGTCGTCGAACGGCTTGCGTGGGATTCCGGAGACGTAACGCAGCGGGCTGCAGAGATTGCCATCGCGCTGGTCGAGGCGTTCGAAGTCGGCGCCGAGCGGCGGGCGGGGATCGAGGGCGACGCGCTTGCTTCCCTCCTCGAGCCGGGCGTCAGTTTCATCCTGGTCCGGGTCCACGGAGAGCTCGCGACCGTGGCCAAGCGAACGTCGCGGTGGGATGCGACCTACCTCTCATCGATCGGGACCCGATCCGCCTTCCGCGGCCGTGGCCTCGGACGGCTGGCTGCCGCCAGCGCGGTTGCCGACGCGCTTCGCGACGGCGCCGACCGTGTCCATCTCGTGGTCGAGGCCGACAACCGTCCGGCGATCAAGATGTACGAGCGACTCGGATTCGACATCGTCGGCGACCCCGTGCCAGACCTGCTGCTGCGCGGCTGACGTGCGCCCCCGCCGGGCGCGAGCGGGTACCATCGTTGGATGACTGAACCGCCGACCATCAGCTACCGCCGGGCCAGCGGCGAC
>JANNUK010000519.1:0-10582 GCA_031395155.1 Chloroflexota bacterium
CGCGGTTCGAGGTCGGGGAGCAGTCGCGCCATGGGCTCGGCAACTGGTCCGATCACCTGGGTGAGGGCAGCATCGTCGAGCGCGCCGAGGGCCGGCTGGAACCCGGCGACGATTGGGCCGTACGGCTCCCCGGGAAGGGACGCCTCAAGTGAGCAGCGGAGCACCTGGAACGGCGCGTCGAGTTGTGCCAGCCGAACTTCGACCTCGTCGAGCAGCCTTGACGACCCGAGGCCGGCGGATCCCGTGAGCAGCAGGCTGGTCGTGCGGCCGCCCGCTGCGCGCTCGAGCGCAGTTGCAATCCGGGCGAGCTCGCGCTCTCGCCCAACGAACCTAGGGCTACTGTAGCGGGCGGGCATCGACCCATTCTACGGAGCGGCTGCGAGAACGGCCCGGGGAACCGGTAGGCTTCCGCTGTGACCGATCGCCCGCCGCCTCACCCCGGCAACCAGCTCAACGATCTCAGCGGCGAAGAGTGGCTCTACTTCACGAAGTCGGTCTGGTCCACCGCCTATCCGTCGGAGCTCGGGCACGCCCTTCGTCGTGCGCACGGCGCCAACAAGCCGCCGCGGCTCATGGCCCGACTCATCGAGTTCTTCACGAAGACCGGCGAAACCGTGCTCGACCCGTTCGCCGGTGTCGGCGGAACGCTCCTCGGGGCCGCGATCGCCCGCGGTCCACGGCGCGCGATCGGGATCGAGCTCGATCCGCGCTGGATCACCGTCTATCGCGAGGTCGTCGCCGCTGCATCAACGGAGCGCGATGGAGATGGGCCGCTTCTCTCCGATCTCGGGCCGCAGGACCCGGGCGGGCCACGGACGTTTGATCCGAGTGGCCTGGACGTGGTCCTCGGCGATTGCCGGCAGATCCTGCCCACGATCGAGGCCGGCACCATCGACTTTGTCGCCACCGATCCGCCGTACAACGTGCAGCTTCCGCTGACGATGGCCGGCGGCAAGCTTGCCGATGCGCACGCCAACCGACGAACCGACTACGCGATGATCAGCGAGAACCCGGCCGACCTCGCCAACAGCGACGACTATGCCCAGTTCCTGGACCGCATGACGGAGGTATTCGGGGAGCTCCACCGCGTGCTTCGCGCCGGCCGGTACGCGGTCGTCATCGTCCGCGATGCCTACCAGGGCGGGCGATATGTGTTCACGGGAGCCGACCTTGCCGGGCGCGCGGCATCCGTCGGTTTCACGGTCAAGGGCGATCTGATCTGGTACCAGGCCGGGACGAGACTGCGGCCGTATGGCTACCCGAAGGTGTTCGTCCCCAACATTGCGCACCAGCACATCCTCGTGCTGCGAGCAGCGGTGGGGCCGGCCAATCGCCCCGGCCATCGATGACCAAGGCGACGTTCAGGCGCTGACGTTCAGGCGCCTGAACGCCCGGCGATGAACGAGCCGATGAGGCTCCCGTCGACCTGGCGGTCCACAGGCTCTCCGGGCCGGGTGCCCCACGTCTGGGCAGGCGTGGGCGCCGGCGCTTCTCCGACGACGTCGCCGAGTGTCATCTTGTGGATCCAACCCTGGCCACCGTCCGGGCAGCGAATGAGCCAGTAGACGCCCGACCGCTCGACGAGCTCGACTTCGTCGCCCTGATCGAGGACCCCGATCTCGGCGGCCCGGAATTCATCCGGCGCGTCGAGCAGTCGAACCACGCGGTATCGGATCAGACGGCGCTCGAGTCTGTCATTGGGCTCTGCCGAACTCCGGGCGAAGGTCTGGCGGGGCATCGCCGCCGCGGGGGAACGAAGCGGATCAGCCTTGCGCGCCTCGAGCAACGAAGCCCGGCGCCAGCGCGGCACGCCGGCGTCCGGATCGTGTCCGGCGGGGGCCGCCACGGGAGCGTCCAGGAGGGAGGACGAAGCGGCCGCGGCATCGGCCCGTGCGGCACTGGCCGCGAGGACCGCGTCCGATTCGGGCGGATCGCCGTCGCGGCGCCGCTTGCCAAACACCAGGAAGCCCATCCACAGTGCCACGGCGCCCGATGTGGTGATCGCGACGTGCAGGCCGGGAACCGTGCCAAGAACGTCCCCGTCCAGCCCAAGCGCTGTCAGTGCGGTCGTGAAGGCGCGGGGAGTGTTCGCAAGAGCGGCCGCGGGATCGAGCGCGTTGCCGGCGCCGCCGAACGGTGTGGTCTCGCCGGACTCAGGATTGCCACCCGTACCCTCGCCGGCCGAGCCGTTGAGTTCCGATCCGTCGCCCGACCCGAGCGAGGGACCGCTGGCGCCCGAAGGGCCGGATCCGCCGGACGTGGCGCCGCCGGACGTGGCGCCGCCGGACGTGGCGCCGCTGGACGTGCCCGCCCCAGGACCACCCAACGAGGAACCCGTCGTACCGCCTCCGATCACCCACGGCGCCGGACCATCGGGCCCGCCCCCGGACCACGGTTCCTGACCATCGGTCCCGGTCGCACCCGGCAAGAATGGGCCACCGGTCGACGGGTCCGGATCGGTGCCATCGGGCGTCGTCGCGTTCGGGGAGGCAGTCGTGGCAGGGTTGGGCGTCGGCGCCGACCCGCCCGTGGCACTCGGGGCGGGAGTCGTCGGAGCGGGAATCGGGGTCGGAGCTGGGGTCGGGGTCGGAGCGGGGGTCGGGGTCGGAGCTGGGGAGGGCGTTGGCGCCGGCGTCGGAGCTGGCGTCGGTGTCGGGGTGGGCGTCGGGGCGACGGTCACAGACGGCCCGGCGATCGTATCGCTGAACTTGTCTCGATCCTGTGCCGTGAACGACACCTCGTGGGTGCCGATCGAGAGCTGGGAACTGAACGAGAAGCCAACGCCCGCTTTCCACGTGTCGCCCGAGGCAGTCATGTCGCGCGCGACGCCGTCGATGATCACGCGTACGTAGTCTGGCGGCGAGCCCTCTCGGTTCCGGTACGTCACCCCAAACGAAATCGTTGTCGTGGGCGTCGCCGCCGGCGGGGTGGCGATGGGATCCGAGAGCTTTGTCGGCCCGCTGACCGCAGCGACCGGCCAGGCCATCGCGAACACGAGGACGACCGCCGCGAGCACGGCGAATCGCCAGGTTCGCGCGGCGGACTGGGACGTCGCTCGCGGAGAAACGGGCACAGGCTGATCCTTTGCAACCGGGCAGGATCGCCCGGTCTGCCGAGGATGGCCCGTGCGGCGCGCACGTGGCAATGGTACGGGCGTCCCCCTACGGGCCAGCGGTTCGTCCCGATCTCTCGCCGTAATTCCGTAGTGGCCCATCTCGATCGTGGTGCGCCCTGCCAACAGGGCCTGTGTGGTCTTGTCGGGAGCGTAGGGGCCACTGGACATCTCGGCGTTGCTCGCCTAGCCCGAAGTGGTCATTGGTCATGGGGCGCCGATGGCCCACCATGACAGCCGTGCAGGTCATCCAGTCAACCACCTTCGGCCGACCCATCGGGCGCAGCGATGTCATCCGCGGGTTGCTCGTGGGCGGCGCCCTCTTCGTGGGCGCCATCGTCCTCGGCTTCCTGATCTTCGGGACGCCGTTCCTGAGCCAATTCACCCCATCCGGCAGGCCGGCCCCGGTAGAGATCCTGGCCGGTATTGCGGCGTGGTCGTTCGCGCTCACGGCGCCCGCTGGGTTCGGGTTGGTCGGCGCCGTTCGGTTGGCCACGGTTCTGGATCAGGCAACGACGCGACCGCGTGTGACTCCGGCGCTTCGGTCAGCGGCTGCCATGGGCGACGACTGCGCAATCGCTACGCGTGTTCGCCTCCCGGATGGGCGGTTGATTCCCGAGCTCGTCATCGGCCCGTTCGGCGTGGCCGTCATCGAGGAACTGCCACCTGTCGCCGTCAGCAGGCATCGCGGCGAGAGCTGGGAAGCGCGCACGGCGGACGGCCACTGGGTTCCGATCGAGAACCCGCTCGACCGAGCAAGTCGCGACGCCGACCGCGTGCGCCGCTGGTTCGCCGGCGGTGACCAGGACTTCGTCGTCAAGGTCCATGCTGCCGTGGTCGCACCGGACGACGCCACTTCACGGACGCCGAGCTGTGCCGTGATCACCGTCGAGCAACTCCCCGCGTGGCTTGCCTCGCTGCCGGCTCAGCGCTCCCTGACCCGGGATCGGCGCGAAGAGATCCTGGACCGACTGCGCCCACACGTCTGAGACGACGCGGTACTGGTAGGGGAGCCTGGATTCGAACCAGGGACCGGCCGTGTATAAGACGGCTGCTCTCACCGCTGAGCTACTCCCCCACGGGCGAGGACGCTCCTACGAGTTACCGCCGAACAGTCGGCCGGCGATTGACCGAAGGCGGAACGGGCGTGCATCGAGCGCACCACCCAACCCACCCGACGAATGTCCCGCCTCGCCGTTCTTGTCTCGGTGGCCACCCGGCAGATAGACGCGTGAGGGCAGCGTCTCGGCAATCTGCTGCTCTTCGGGCGTTCGCGCGACGGCGATCGGCAGATCATCGGGATCGAACGGGCGCGGGGTCGGCGTCACCGGTGGACGCGGACGGGCGTATGGGGGCGCGCCGTACAGCTTTGGCAGCGCGACATGCTGTTCGTCGATGGACACTGCGACGACCTCTGGAATCCCGTTCCGCTGGTCGGATACCCGACGCCGCGGAGATGATAGCGGCCCGAGGGTATCGCGAAACGAGTGGTTTCCGCTAGTCGCCTTGCATCATGACCGGCGACAAGTGGTGCCTGAAGGCGACGGAACAAGGGCCAGGTGTGGTGTCCAGACTAGCGGGCCACCAGCGGTCGTACGACCTGGACGATCACGACGAGCGTCAGATAGGCGATCGGGACGGCCGCGAAGAAACCCAGAGCGGCGCTCCAGCCGCTGCGCACGCGTCGTCCGCCGGAACCGCTGGGCTGTGGGACGACCAGCCAGGTCACGAACGAGCCGACCACCAGGACAACGACGACGTCGATCGCGATGAACAGGGCACGGAGGTCCCCGCCCACCATGGCGACACCACGATCGAGGGCAATGTCGTACGCGAGGTAGACGATGCCGAGCACGACGGCCACGATGAGGCTGCTGAGCACGGCACGAACGATCGGACGCGGCGCGTGGCGGAACTGGCGCCAGCGGATCTCCACCTCGGAACGCCGTCGCACCCGGTGCTGCGGGTCACGCGTCGGCGTCACGTCAGGAATCGCCGAGCACCGTCAGGCTTCGCCGCGGCAGGGTTCCCGGTGCGTGATCGGCCAGGAGGCGCACCGCGTCGATGAACCGGTCGATCTCGTCCTCGCTGTTGAAGAACCCCACGCTGATTCGCAGCGCGTCGATCAATGGAACGACCCGCGCAATGGCGAACACGCGTGCCCCCAGTTCATCGAGGGCGTCCTGGCACGGCCAGCCGCGAATCCGGAAGGACACCAGGCCGGCCATCCGGTCGGTCGGAGTCAGCACGTCGACGCCGGGAATCGCGGCCAGGCCGGCCCGCGCGCGGCCGGCCAGCTCTGCGCCGCGTCGATAGACGAAGTCGAGGCCGACGTACATCGACAGCCACCCGAGGCTGCGGGCAAAACCCACGACCGACGGGCGGTGCCAGCTGCTCGATTCGAGCCGGCGCGCGGAGGGGTGCAGCGTTGCGCCCCCCGAGGAGTCGCTGGCCGAGTAACTGTAGTAGCCCGCGAACGCGGGGCTCGCCCGATCGAGAATCGTCGGCGAGCACCAGAGCGCCCCCATGCCTTCGGGGCCCAGCAGCCACTTCTGGGCGGGCACCGCGTAGAGATCTGCGCCGGTCACCGCGACGTCCAGCAGAATGGCACCGGCCGACTGCGCCCCGTCAATCACGACCCGTGCTCCCTGAGCGTGTGCCACCTCGGCAATTCGTTCGACCGGCATGAGCCGCCCGGTCGTCCACAGGACGTGCGACAGCGCCACGAGTCGCGTGTCCGGTTGGATGGCGCGCTCAAACGACGCGACGATCGCGTCGTCATCGTCGTCGTTGGCGATGGCGACGAACGCCAGGCGGATACCTGCCCGGTCGCGCAGGGCGTACAGCGGACCGACCCCGCCCGGATGCTCGTGCTGCGTGGTGACCGCGAGGTCTCCGGGTCGCCAGTCGACGGACCACACGGCGATATTCATGCCGTCCGTCGTTGCGTGGTTCAGGGCGATGGCGTCGACGTCGGTGGTGAGAACCGCGGCAACGCCGGCACGCGCCTCGGCCATCCGGTCGATGAATTCGTGGAAGTAGCCGATACTCGCCCGCCCCGTGGCGAGCTCGTATGCGTCCATGTCGGACATGGCCCTGGCGGTCTCGGAAGGGAGCGGCCCCACGGAGCCGGTATTCAGGTAGATCCCGGCGGCCAGTGCCGGCAACCCAGCCCGGACGGCAGCGAGCTTGTCGCCATCGGACATGAAGGGGGAGACCACGCCCGTATGATACCGGCCATGCTCGTGCACTCCAGAGGATCCGCCCGATGACGGGCTTTGCCCGGCCCGAGTTCGTGGCGACGCCCGAGTGGCTCTCGACGAACCTCGAACGTGCGGAGGTTCGCGTCGTCGATGTCCGGTGGCGCCCAGATGGGACCGGCCGCGACACCTTCGCGGCAGGCCACATTCCGGGCGCGGCATACCTGGACTGGGCCGAAGAGCTGATCGACCCGACCGACGACGGTCGCAGCCTCAACATCGCCGGACCCGACCAGATCGCCGCCGCCGTCGCCGCGGCCGGGATCGGCAACGGGACCGAGGTCGTGCTCTACGACGACACGTCGTCGCTGTACGCGAGTCGCGCGTGGTGGTCGCTCCGCGTGTACGGAATGGAGTCGGCCAGGATCCTCGATGGCGGCCTGCCCGCGTGGATCGGCGACGGCCAGCCGCTCGCGAAGGCGAGCCGTACCCCGGCTCCGACAACCTTTACGCCTCGGCTCAATCCACGCCAACGGTTGACCACGGCCGACATTCGCGGCCTGCTTGGCTCGCCGGAGGTGGTGCTGATCGATGCGCGGGCGCCGGCCGAATTCCGTGGCATGGAGGGCAACACCCGACGTCTCGGCCACATCCCGGGCGCGATCAACGTCCCGGTGGGGCTCATGACCCAGCCGGGTAGCCAGCGCCTGCGTGAAGCGGCGGTTCTGCGCACCATCCTGCTTCGGGCCAACGTCAGTCGCGGTCCGCGACTCGTGTGCTACGACGGTTCCGGAGTGGCCGCCGCGAAGCTGGCCTGGATCCTCACGCTCGTTGGGCACGAGGACGTTGCGGTCTACGACGGCGGCTGGGCTGAATGGGGCGACCGACTCGACCTGCCGGTCGATCGCTGAACCTCCGGCGCGGCCCGCGGATCTAGGCGGGGTCCCCGCCCTGATCGGCGCCCGTTTCGCCGGCCGTCGACCGGTCCAGGCCGGCCCACGGATCGACCTCTTGATGTGGGGCGAGGATCTGGGCCCGCGAATGGTTGACGGCGACCATGAGGGCGCTCGTCCGCGCTTCGCCGACCCGATCCGACCAGAAGGTGGCATCGGTCACTGGAAAGAACCGTCCGACCAGCTCACCGAGGGCATGGTCGAGCGGACGACCCGGCAGGAGATGGATTCGGCCGATGATTCGGAACGGTGGAATCGAGACCAGGGCGAGCTCGGCAACTTTTGGCGTGCGTAGTTCGGGCACCGGCTCGACCGTCGTGTCCGCGACCGCGAACAGGACGGCACCCAGGTTGATCTGGGCGTACTCCGCCTGGATCGGCTGGTCCTGCGTGCCGAATTCGTCCATCACGGCATCCGTGATCACGAGGAACTCGTGCTCCGCCTGGTTCAGAATGTCGCTGACCCGCCGATGCCGGGTGACGATTCTCCCTCGGACGACGTGCGAATCCGTATAGAGGGTCAGGCCGACCTGCTGGCTATCCCCAGATATCCCACTGAACACGCGATCAGTCTAGCGCGCGTCGTACGGCGCCTGCGCACCGACAGCAACTGCGCACCGACCGCGGTATCGATCAGGCATCGCGGGCGCCGGCCGTGATCAGCTGTTCCGCTCCCTGCTGGAGTTCGACGTGGAGCCGACGGACCGAGTCGAGCGTCTCGGCCTCGGACGCCGGCTTGTCCGGCCGAAGCCCGATGATGCGCGGAAAGCGCAAGGCGAATCCCGATTTGTGGCGCGTCGAGCGGAGGATCGCGTCGAACGCGATCTCGACGACAACCGAGGGTTCGACGACCCGATACCGACCATGCCTGGAGATCGTATGCGCGTCGAACCATCGGGTCATCTCGGCAATCTCCGCGTCGGTCAGGCCGCTATAGGCCTTGCCGATGGTGACCAGCCGGTCGTTGGCTTCGTCGCGAACCGCGAACGTGTAGTCGGACAGGACACCGTGGCGCTTCCCGTGGCCCACTTCGACGCCCACGACGACGCAATCGATGGTGGCCAGTGACTTCTTCATCTTGAGCCACCCCATTCCCCGTCTCCCCGGCGAGTAGAGGCTGGTCGGGTCCTTGACCATCAGGCCCTCGTTGCGTCGCCCGCGAGCCTCGGTAAAGCGCGTCTCGAGCTCGCCGAGCGAGTCGGCTCGGGTCAGGTGAGACAGGGCGAATGCACCTCCCGCGTTGGGCGCCGACAACCCGATGCCCTCGAGGCGGGTCCGCCGATCCGCGAGCGGCAGTCGGAGGAGCGGCTCGACCGCGGCGCCGCCACCCGGGCCAAGACCGAACGCATCGAACGCGACGAAGATAACCGGCACCTCGCGTCGGATCTCGGGGGAGGGATCCTTGCGCCCGAGGCGAGCCTGGAGCGCGATGAACGGCAGGACGATCCCCTCCCGAAACCCGAGGATCTCGCCGTCGAGCATTCCGTCCCATGCCAGCTCCGCAGCGGCCTCCACCACTTCGGGGAATTGGCGGCTCACATCGTGAAGGTCACGCGAGTAGAGGCGCACCTCGCTGCCCGACTTGTGCAGCTGCGCGCGGATCCCGTCGTATTTGTCCTCGACCCACACCGTGGGGCCGAGGCGGTTCATGATCTCGGCGGCGTCCTCGGCCGGCGATGCCAGCATGAACTTGATCGGGTGGAACAGGCGGAGGGTCGCGTCGGCCAGGCGGTCGTCGCGAGCCAGCCCGGCCAGGCGCCCGACGTCGCCGACCAGCATCCCGGCCCACTTGACCGCGTCAAGGTCACGTTCGAATGCTTCGGCGATCGCCGCCTCGACCAGGCCCTCCCGCAGGCCGATCCGCAGGTCGCCCGACAGGACCTTGACGATGTGCTTCGCCGTCAGCGGATCACACCTCCCGAGGAGCTCGGCGAGGATCGCGGCCTTGGCCGCAGGACCGCTCGCGACCTCTACCGTCGAGATCGCCTCGGCTACCTCCGGCAGCGTCGGGCTCACATCGGGATTCGGCGCGTGACCCGCTGCCTCCAGTACATCATGCACGGCGCGGCCCAGGTCGGACGATCGATCGTAGGCTTCGCCCAGCGCCGAGCGACCGACGCCGGCGACATCGGCCACGGTCGCGGCGATCGTCGCCCAGCCCAATCCGGTCGCGCGCCCGTCTGCTTCCGCGAACGGCCGCCCGGTCAGGAACACGGCCGCGATCGGAAGCTCATCCGATTCGAGCTCGCGGAGGTAGGCGGCGAGCAGCCCGGTCTTCTCAGAGGTGCGGGTGGTCGCGGCAACGCGCTCGGCAAGCTCGCTCCAGCGGCGCATGTCGGCGATGGTATACCGTGGCAGGAATGGCCAATCGAGCGTGGTTCCCGGAGCGATTGACCGGTCGGCTGGTGGAGCTGCGGCGCCACGTCCCGGAGAACCTCGCCGCCTTCGAGCGCTGGTATTCGGATCCCGAGGTGGCCCGCCTGATTCGCTACCAGGACGGACCCATGCGCCGCGAGGAAGTGGAGCGCTTCTTCCACCTGCGAGTCGTCGGGCCAGATTCGTTGGCCCTCGCGGTCCACGTCCTTGACACGGGCCGGCTCATCGGCACGTGCGCCATCAGCCAGCTCGACGGCGACAACGGATCGGCCATGTACCACATCACGATCGGTGAGCTGGATGCCTGGGGTCACGGCTACGGGACCGAGGCCACCCGCCTCATGCTGGGCCATGCCTTCGAGGGGCTGGGCCTGCACCGCATCTCGCTGTCCGTGTTCGAGTTCAACCAGCGGGCCATCCGCTCCTACGTGAGCTGCGGCTTCAGCATGGAAGGCCGGGCTCGCGAATCGATCTGGCGTGAAGGCCGCTGGTGGGACGAGCTGACCATGAGCATCCTTGCGCCGGAATGGACGAATGGGAGCGCCGAGCCTCGAGCGCCCGCGCCGCGCGAGCGCGCCCGGGCGACGGTGGAAGGCTGATCGTGGCTTCGAGCGGCCCGGCGGCGGACGCGGCCCGCCAGGCGTTTCGGGAGCGGATGGACGCGAAGGGCCACGCGGTGGAGAACGCCCGTGCGGCCGTGGCCGGCCTCGAGTCCGCGTTCACAGCCGGAGCCCTCATGCGGACGCTGCTCCTCGGCCAGATGCTCATGGACCTCATGCAGGCGCTCGAGCAGGACGAGGGCCAGAAGCTCGGCGGCAAGAGCGCCGAGGCCGCCCGATTCATCCTTCGTGCCGTTTCGCGCGAGTTGGACAACGCCTGATCCTGGCGGCTGACGCACGCATCAGGTCCTCGACGAGTGCCGCCACGGCGGCTGAAGGTGGT
>JANNUK010000545.1:0-5225 GCA_031395155.1 Chloroflexota bacterium
TCGTCACGGGGACCGAGCGCGAGCAGACACGCGCCGCCTATCCCGATCGCACGGGGTACGTCGAGCGAAGTGGTGTGCGGATCTTCTGGGAGCAATACGGCCAAGGTGATCGGACGATCCTGTTCCTTCCGACGTGGTCGATCATTCACGCTCGGACGTGGAAGGCGCAGATCCCGGACTTCGCTCGTCGGTACCGGGTGCTCACGTTCGACCCGCGCGGGAACGGCCGATCGGATCGGCCGGAGGACCCGGCCGCCTACGCGGAGGAGGAGTTCGCCGCGGATGCACTGGCGGTCATGGACGCGACAGAGACCCGCGCGGCCACGATTGTCAGCTTCTCGAGCGGTGCGCGGCGTGGACTGATCCTGGCTGCCGACCATCCCGAGCGGGTCGAGCGGGCGGTCTTCATCGGGCCCTCGGTGCCAACGGACGCGCCGACGCCTGAGCGGGCGCCCGCGATGGAGGAATTCTGGACCGAGCTTGACAGCCATGAGGGCTGGGCGAAGTACAACGCCGACTACTGGCTCACGGACTACCCGGAGTTCCTCGAGTTCTTCTTCTCCGAGGTCTTCAACGAGCCGCACTCGACGAAGCAGATCGAGGACTGCGTGGGCTGGGGTCTCGAGACCGGTGGAGAGACCCTCGTCATCGGGGAGAAGGGGCCCGCGTTCACCCGTGCGCAGACATTCGAGCTGAGCGCACGGGTGCGCTGCCCTGTCCTCGTGATCCACGGTGCGGACGACCAGATCGTCGCGCATCGTCGAGGTCAGCTGCTGGCGGAGGCGACCGGCGGCACGCTGGTGACGCTCGAGGGATCCGGCCACGCGCCGCACGCGCGCGACCCGGTCAAGGTCAACCTCCTCATCCGCGAGTTCCTCGACCCGCCGCGCCCAGGACCGCGGTCAATCTCGCGGCCAGTCTCGCGAATGTGGACCCGGGCGGCACATCGCCCGAAGCGTGTGCTCTACATCTCGTCGCCCATCGGGCTCGGGCACGCGCAGCGCGACGTCGCGATCGCCCGCGAGCTGCGGCGGCTCCATCCGGACCTCCAGATCGACTGGCTGGCGCAGCACCCGGTCACGAAGGTCCTGGAGGCCAACGGGGAGCGGATCCACCCAGCCAGCGCCCTGCTGGCGAACGAGTCGGGCCACATCGAGTCCGAGTCGGCAGAACACGACCTCCACTGCTTCCAGGCCTTGCGGCGAATGGACGAGATCCTCGTCTCGAACTTCATGGTCTTCCACGACGTCGTTCGCGAGGAGCCGTACGACCTCTGGATTGGCGACGAGGCATGGGAGGTCGATTACTACCTGCACGAAAACCCGGAGCTCAAGACCACCCCGTACGTCTGGATGACCGACTTCGTCGGGTGGCTCCCGATGCCCGACGGCGGCGACCGCGAGGCCCGCCTGACGGCCGACTACAACGCCGAGATGATTGAGCAGATCGCCCGCTACCCGCGGGTTCGCGACCGCGCAATCTTCGTCGGCAACCCCGACGACATCGTCCCCGACCAATTCGGCCCGAGTCTCCCGGCGATCCGCGCGTGGACCGAGGCGCACTACGACTTCGCCGGCCACGTCACCGGGTTCGATCCGGCCGACTTCGCCGACCGGGCCGCGCTGCGCGCCGAGCTGGGCTACGCGCCGGACGAACAGGTCTGCATCGTCTCCGTCGGCGGCTCCGGCGTCGGCGGCGACCTGCTCAGGCGGGTGATCGAGGCATACCCCGAGACGAAGCGACGGATCCCCGACCTCCGGATGATCGTCGTCGCCGGCCCGCGAATCGACCCGGCGAGCCTTGCGCAGCCCGCGGGTCTCGAAATTCGCTCCTACGTGCACGAGCTCTACCGTCATTTCGCCGCCTGTGACCTTGCCGTCGTTCAGGGGGGCCTCACGACGACGATGGAGCTGACCGCGAATCGGCGGCCGTTTCTGTATTTCCCGCTTCGTCACCACTTTGAGCAGAACTTTCACGTTCGCCACCGGCTCGATCGATACGACGCCGGCCGCTGCATGGACTATGCGACGGCAACGCCCGAAATCATCGCGGAGGCCATCGCGCTGGAGATTGGGGTCGAACCCGCCTACCGGCCGGTGGAGCGCGACGGTGCTGCGCGTGCGGCGAGGCTGATCGCGGATCTCCTCTAGGTGCGATTCCCGGACGGATCGCTGACCACGAGCCCGAGGCATGCCTCCTCGTTCTGGAAGCGCCTCATCGCCGCCGCCTCGACTTGTCCGGAAACGTTGCGAGGGCACGGTGCGGCGCGAGCCGGTCCGGATCAGCCGGATTCGCCGAGCAAGCGACGGACGCCCCGCCGGATCTGCTCCGCGCCGGGCAGGCGCTTGAGGCGGTTCCGGTGCTCGCGTGGAACGGACCTCCAGGCCCACGCGAGACGCAGGTACAAGAACTCTCGGATCGGGAACCGGCGGCCTGGCCGCGGGCGGGGCGTCCCGTTCCGCCGCTCCGCGCTCCGGTGCTCCGCGCTCCGGTGCTCCGCGACCACGAGGTTGTAGATTGCCACCAGCCGCGCGACGGCTGCGGCCACGTTCGCCTCGGCCCGTACTCGATCCCTGATCCGTTCCGCATCGACCGGGTCGTACCGGGCGATCTCATGGACCAGGAATTCGGGTTGCAGCGGTTGGCGGAGGGCCGCGAAACCGAAGTTCTGCGGCCGGAGTTCGTCGAACTCGGCCGAGGTGACCAGGGGGCCGGCCCCGGCGAAGTCACACAGGACGACGGCGGCCCCGACGGCCATGGCTTCGATCGCGGCCCGCGCCTTCGCGAAGACGATGTCGTACTGCCCGAGCACCTCCTCCGGCCGGAGCGCCAGGGTGCCCGCGCGGAGGCCGACGACGTCGAGCTCCAGGCCGACCTGCCGGCACGCTTCGGTCACGGCCGGCAAGTGGCTGCCCACATGAGCGTAGTTGCTGAACACGAGGGCCCGGCGGGGACGCAGCGGCAACGGTCCGCGCGGCCGGAAGCGAGCCGTGTCGACGAAGTTGAGGAGCAGCCCCGTTCGCTCGCCCGGAGCTCCGTCCCGCAGGAGCCGATCCACGCACACCTGGCTCACGCCGAAGTAGCGCCGGACCTGCGGCTCGAGCGGTGCCCGATCGTCCTCCGACGAGTGGTCGTGGCAGATGAAGATCGCCGGTGTTGCCGGCCACGTGCGCAGCGCCAGCAGCGCCGGTGCGTGGTGGTGGGCGTGGACGATGTCCGGCGTCCAGGGCAGCCGATCCGGCCGATCCGTGACCGGGATGCCGGCAGCGCCGAGTTCCTCGGCGATCCCGCCTCCAGCGGCGCTGAAGATCGCCGGGCGGTGCCCCTGGCGTTGGAGCTCAAGCGCGAGATCGCGCACATAGAGCACCGTGCCGGACGGAGGCCAGAGCTCGATGTTCGTGATGAGGACGCGAAGGCCCATGGTCACCCCGTGTCGGGCCGTGGGCCCGCCTAGCTCGGTGTCAGGCCGATCAGCGAGCGGGCCTCGGCCGGCGTGGCTGGCTCTCGACCCATCTCCCGTCCGATCCGGGCGATCCGGGCCACCAGCCGGGCGTTATCGGCGAGGTCGCGCCTGGCCCGGTCGTAATGGATGTTGTCCTCCAGGCCGACGCGGACGTGCCCGCCGGCCGCGATGCTCATGACGTTCGCGTCGAGCTGGAACTGGCCCAGGCCCCCAACCGACCAGGTCGTCCCGGCCGGCAGCAGGCTGATGATGTGCCCGAGGCCGACAAGGTCGAGCGGCGCGGCCCCGAGCGACCCGACGATGATGTTGGCGTAATGCGGCGGACGGAGGATGCCCTTCCGGGCCAGGTAGGTCGCGAAGGTGGCAAACCCCGCTTCAAAGATCTCGAGCTCGGGAACGGCGTCGACCGCGTGGATCTGCCGCGCGAGCTCGCGGATCGTGTCGGGTGCGTTGACGCTCGGCCCCGAGATGAAGTTCATGGAGCCGACCGTGAGGCTCGCCAGCTCGGGTTTCGCGGCAAGCGGCGCGGCGCGCGTCCCGACGTCTGCCACGTATCGACCCGACAGCGACACGTTGATGACGAGGTCCGTCGCCTCGCGGACCCGGCCGACGAGCTCGGAGTAGACGGCGGGGTCGTAGCATGGACTCTGGTCGGGGTTCCGGGCATGCAGGTGGATGATGGAAGCTCCGGCCTCCCGGACCTGGACGGCGCACGCCACCATCTCCTCGATGGTCGTCGGGAGGAACGGCGTGTCGGACGTGGAGAGGACGGCGCCGGTGACCGCGGCATTGATGATCAGCTTGTCCGACTCGCTCACAGGAGCTCCTCCGGGCGCACCGACCCCACGACGCGCGCCGGGTTGCCCACGACGATCGAACCCTCGGGGACGTCCCTGGTCACCACCGAGCCGGCGCCCACGAAGGCGTTCGCCCCGATCGTCACCCCCGGCAGGAGCACGCTGCCGCCGCCGACCCCCGCGCCGCGCCCGATCCGGGGCCCTTCGCGCACGAAGGTGAGGCTGGACCGGCGGTGGACGATGCGTTTGTCGTTCATCGTGATGACCCGCGGCCCGCAGAAGACGTCGTCCTCGATCACGACGCCGCGGGTGATGCAGCAGCCGCTCTGGAGGGAAACGCGGTCGCCGATCGAAACGTCGCCCTCGATGTCGACGTACGAGCCGATGGTGCAACCGGCTCCGATGTTCGTGTTGGCGCGGATGAAGACGAAGTTCCCCACGCGCGTCCCCTCGCCGATGCGCACATCGGGGGCGATGACGTTGAACTGCCCTCGCGGGTCCACCATGAGCTGACTCCCTGTGACGTCTGCCCGTTCAGGCCTCGCGAGATCCACCCGCGCGTGGGATGAAAGCACCGCGTAAGGGCGAAAACGACAGCCGCCGGCGGACGAACCACCACAGCGGCGCAATCCAGAGCACCGTACCCGCCGTCCCGGCGACGGCGGCTCCATCGATGCCCCAGGCGGGAGCCAGTATACGAGTCAGCACCGCCGTCAGAACCGTGCTGTCAGAGCCGTGCTGGCGGCGAGACCAATGACGGCGTCGCGACCGGGCCAGCGGACCGCGCGGAAGGTTCGCGCCGTCGACGTCCGGCCGCCGGAGATACCGGTCCCTGCCCGCTGCGCCGGCTGCTTCGGCGACATCGGACTCGAGATCATCGCCGACCCTGACTGCGCGGATCCCCAGCCCCTCCGGATCGTCTCGATTCGGCCGTAGGACGGCTCGCCGGGATGCCGCTTGGCTCA
>JANNUK010000486.1:0-2871 GCA_031395155.1 Chloroflexota bacterium
GCTCCTTTTCGGCCAAGAAGGCAACGACCGTCTGTCGCCAGGCCGGGACGTCGTCGCGCAGGTGGGCAGGAGCTGGGGATTCATCGGTGGTACCTCGGGCTGGGGGAATGGACGGCCCGATCCATCACTCAGGTGGCCGAGGAAAGCAACACGATGAGCGCGTCGTGCTGAGAACGGACACTCCGTCCTCGGGTGCTTAGCATCGCAGCCTGTAGGATCTCGTAGGAGGTCGCGAGCGGCACGACCGCGTGTCTTGCCAACCCGGATCAAGGGCGAGGGCCTGCCCGATCACATCTGGACATGCGAGGAGCTCGCTGTCCGTGGCCATGAGAAAGTCCCCGCTGGTGGCCACCTAGAAGTCCCCACCCTCGACTGATCGAAAGCCACCCGGGTGCGCCCCGGGCCTGCACAGTGGTGCTGTCAAGCCACCCCGGTGCAGACCCGAGGAACGCTCATTGTGAAGTCAGCGAGGGAACGATTGGACATCCTCTCGACGTATGCGGAGCTCGGCTCATATCGGGCCGCGGCGGCGCTGTGTGGAACGACCCCCAAGACCGTCCGGCGGGTCATCGAGCGCCGCGGACGACCGCCGCTCGAGCGGCCGCCTCGCCCCAAGAGCACCGACCTGCTGGGCGCTTTGATCGCCGAGCGGGTCCGTCAGACCGATGGTCGGATCAGCGCCAAGCGCCTGCTGCCCGCCTGTCGGGCCGCCGGCTACGTGGGTTCGGCCCGCAGCCTGCGTCGGGCGGTGGCCGGGGCGAAGGCCGCCCATCGCCGGGAACGTCGGGCGTACCGGCCCTGGCAGCCCGTCCCGGGCGAGCACCTCGTCATCGACTGGGGCAGCGAGGGTGACCTGCACGTCTTCTGTGCCGTCCTCGCCTGGAGCCGGATCCGCTTCGTCCGGTTCGCGTCCGACGAGACCCAGGCGACGACCCTGCGGCTGCTGGCCGAATGCTTCGAGACCCTCGGCGGTGTGCCCGCGGTGGTGCTCACCGACCGGATGGGCTGCCTGAAGGGCGGCGTCGTGGCCAATGTCGTCGTGCCCGCACCCGGCGTCGTCGCGTTCGCCGCCCACTATGGCTTCCGGCCCGACTTCTGCGAGGCCGCCGACCCCGAATCGAAAGGCGTCGTCGAGGCGCTGGTCGGCTATGCCAAGCGCGATCTCCTGGTGCCGGCCGGCGGCTGGGCCACGATTGACGAGGCGAACGCGGACGCCCGAGCCTGGTGTGTCGAGGTGAACGACCAGCGCCATTCCGAGATCGCCGCTGTGCCAAGCGAACGCCTGACCGTCGAGCGCACGCTCCTGCGTCCGCTGCCGTCGCTCCGGCCGGCCCTTGCACCGACGGCCAGCCGGACCGTCGATCGCCTGCGGACCGTCCGCTATGGCTCGGCCCGCTACAGCGTGCCGGGCACGTTCATCGGCCGTCGGGTCGAACTGTCGGTCGAGGCGGGTGAGCTCGTGATCGGCGCGGATCGGACCGAAATCGCGCGACATCGCCTGGTCGGTCCGGGCGAGCTCAGCCTGTGTGATGCCCACTATGATCGGACGGCGCACCCGCCGATCCGCGCGGTGCGCCCGCGGACGGCACCCGAGATCGCCTTCCTCGGTCTCGGCCCGATCGCGGTCGCGTTCCTCCGGGCGGCGGCGGCCGGCGGCACGGCCAGGCTGGCGGGCGAGCTCGCCGAGATCGCCGACCTCGAGCGGGCCCACGGCCGTGCGGCGCTCACCGCCGCCCTCGAACGTGCCCTCGCCTTCCGTCGCTTCCGGGCGGTCGACGTCCGATCGATCCTTGCCGCCGGTGCCGGGGCACCACGACTGCGGGCGCCCGGTGAGCCGCTCACGATCGAGTTGCCGGCCGTCCCGGTTCGCTCGCTCGCCGCCTATGCCCTGGAGCCGACCCGATGACCGCGTCGAGCGCCCCCGTCCTGGAGCCAGACCTCGAGGCTGCCCTGCGGCGGCTCAAGCTCGCCGCGATCCGCCGCCTGGCACCCGAGTTGCTCCAGACTGCGAAGGTCCAGCGCTGGGCGCCAGACGAGATCCTGCGCACCCTGCTCGAGGCCGAGCTCGCCGCCCGCGACGCGTCGAACGCGCGGACCCGCCTGCGCGCGGCCGGGTTCCCGGTCCAAAAGACGCTCGACGAGTTTGCCGTCGCCGAGAGCTCGATCCCCCGGGCGACGTTCGACTACCTCGCCTCGCTCGAGTGGATCCGGGCCCGCGAGAACCTCGTCCTCGTCGGGCCGGCCGGGACCGGCAAGAGCCACATCCTGATCGCGCTCGGCCATGCCGCGGTCGAGACCGGCTTCCGGGTCCGCTGCTTCGCCGCGGCGTCCCTGGCCGAGACCCTCTATCGGGGCCTCGCCGACAACAGCGTCGGGCGGCTCATCGAAGGTCTCCTGCGGGCCGACCTCGTCATCGTCGATGACCTGGGCTTCGCGCCGCTCGACGACACCGGGGCGCAGCTCCTGTTCCGCTTCGTGGCCGCCGCCTACGAGCGCCGCTCACTCGGAGTCGCGTCCCATTGGCCGTTCGAGTCCTGGGGCCGGTTCCTACCCGAGCACACGACCGCGGTCGCCCTCCTCGATCGGCTCCTCCATCACAGCGTGACCGTCGTCACGTCGGGCGACTCCTACCGGATGAAGGAAGCCCGTACGAGAGGGGGTGGGCCACCGACGACGCTGTGAGCCGTCCTTGAGGGTGGGGACTTTTCATGGCCACCAGCGGGGACTTCTACTTGGCCATTGACAAGACCACGGCAAGTACACGTTTGACTTCCGGCCAGCTCGACTGGAGCCCGTGTCAGGCTCTCTCCGCGACACCAAGTTTGACTCCACCGGTTGGAGATTCGTCGTTGGGGCTCCGGCTACGAAAGG
>JANNUK010000563.1:0-11217 GCA_031395155.1 Chloroflexota bacterium
GAGTTCGAGCGCGATAACGCATCGACCGGCGCCGACGCGCAGGCGGTCGCCGCCGAGGCGGTCGCAGCGGAGCCTGTGGCCGCCGAGCTGGTCGCCGCCGAGCACGTGGCCGCCGAGGCGGTCGCAGCGGAGCCGGACCTGGTCGCCGCCGAGCACGTGTCCGCCGAGCCGGTCGCGGCGGAGCCAGTCGCAGCGGAGCCGGAGCCGGTCGCGGCGGAGCCGGAACGGGTCGCCGCCGGAGACCCGTTCGAGGACCGCGTCGAGCAGCCGGTCTGGCAGATCACGGCCCCGGACGAAGCCGCCACCGAGCCTCAGCCCACGAACGGCTACGCGCCGCCGCCAACGTTCACCGTCGAACCACAGTGGCCGACGGCGCCCACCGACAACCTCGCCTTCCTCCGCCGGTCGCGCCCCGATGAAGACGTCTGGACCGCCTCAGCGAAGGAGATGCTTGCAGCCGGCCCCGCGCCCGCAGCCGGAGCGCGCGGACCGGTCGCGATCCAGTCCTGCACCAGCTGCGGGCTGTCCCTCTCGGCAACGGCGCGCTTCTGCCGGCGCTGTGGTACCCGCCAGGGCTGATCGCAGGGACCTGTCCGGTTCGTCGTTCCGCGTGCGCCTCAGCCTACCCGACCGGCTCCCTCGCGCCGGAGCTGCTCCTGATCCGATCGCACGCGGATCCACGCCGCGCCGATGAGAATCGCCTGAAACGCAAGGCCGAGCCAAGCCAGCGCCGCGAACACGGTTGCCAGGGTCCCGAGGAACGCGGCCGCCCCGATGAGTCGAGGCGCGAGAAACACGAAGAGCCGGCTGAACAAGGCCAGGACGATGGCCACGCCGATTGAAGGCACGAGAATGGCTCCCCAGGTGGGCGTTCCTGCCGGCAGGAAGCGATACACTACGGCGAGCGCCAGGACCGTGATCGCGGCGCCGGCCATCCCGAACGAGAGCTCGACGAGGCTTGAGACCGTCCGGCCCGGGGCGACCGCCTCGGCGAACGACGCCACGAACGAACCGAGGCCGGCGAGCAGCATCCCCCCGACGACGGCGCCGAGGAGGACGACGACCGATGCCAGTCCGATCAGGTTCCGCCCCACGAGGCTTCGCGATTGATCGTCCGAGAGAACCCGCGCCAGGGCGGACTCGAGCGCCACCAGGAAGCGCGAAGTGCCCCACGCGAATCCGATGAGACCCACGATCGAGACCGAGGCCGCCTCGGTCGTCAGTTGATCAAGCGAGGCCGATAGCAATCCGCGCAGGGGTGGAGCCACCATCGACAGCGTTTCGATCACGGTCGCCCGATCGCTCGGGTCGGCAACGACGACGCCGACCAGTCCGAGCAGCACGATGATTGTCGGGACGATCGCGAACAGGGCGGAATAGGCAAGTCCGCTCGCGAGGAGCGCGCCTCCCGCGGCATCGTAGCGCCGCACAATTTCGTGGAGTTCGCGCACGGGAGGCGACACCAGGATCGGCGCCACGCGCGCCCGCCAGCCCGTCGGCGGGGGCGCGTCCACCGCCATGCGGCTCAGCCCGTCCAGTCCTCGAACAGCTCGGCCTGGAGCTGGTCGGCGCGCACGCGTCGCCGCGGCGAGATCAGGGCTTTGATTTCTGCCCGTCGGACGAATCGGCGACCGCCCAGCTTGATGCTCTGCAGCTTCCCACTACGAGCCCAGCCGCCGATCGTCGCCGGTCGGAAGGTGATGTTGGCCGCCTTCAGGAGATCGGCCGCCTCGGCCAGACCGATCCAATCGGTTGGTGCCACGATCAATCGGCTCCGGTCGTGCCGGTCGATGTCGCCTTCGACCCGCCTCCCGTGGCGGCCGGCTTGCTCTCGCTCGCGTTCGTGGGAGGATCGGAGGCCGGGGTCGTGCCGCCTTTGTCGTCGGTCTTGCCGCCTTTGTCGTCGGTCTTGCCGCCGTCGTCGTCGGCCGTGCCGCCTCCCGAGCGCGATCCACTGGAGGTCGACGCACGGCGCTCTTTCTTGGCCCAGCCGCTGCCCTTGAAGTGGACGGCCGGCGCGGTGATCGCCTTCGTCACGGGACCGACGCCGCAGCTCGGGCAGACGTCGGGTCCCGCGCCGTGGACGCCGTGAACGAGCTCGAATCGATTGCCGCACGCGGCACAGCGGTAGTCGTAGGTGGGCATACCTGGTCGGGACTCAGCCGCGCAGGAGGCGCATGCCGCATTTGGGACAGTAGAAGGCGCGTTCGTGCCCCGAGGCGAACCCGCAGTGGGCGCAGACGAGGCCGCCCCGACCTGCGGCGGGAACCGGCCGTTCGACGGCGGTGAGCCCGAGGGAGTACTGGCTGGCCAGGATGTTGGCAAGGAGGTTGCCGAGGAGTTTCGTCGCGATGCGGTCGGTGTCCCCCCGGGCACCCTTGCCTCCCCAACCGAGGACGGCACGGACGATGAGGTCCCCGGAAATCTCGTCCCAGTGGGCCGCCACGCCGCCGACGACCGCGTTGTACTCGGGGTACCCGGACGTATCCACCTCGCCGTCGAGGAGCGAGCAGATCATCGTGTCGAACGCCAGATCGACGGCGTCGATCGACTCGAGGACGAGGAGCGCGTGTCGGGTGATCGGTGAATGGATGTGGTGGGCGTTGAGCCACTGCATTGCCTCGGACGGTCGGACGATGACCGGCGTCGCCTGGCTGAACTCGATCGGGAGCGGCTCGACAACCTCGATCTCGGCCTTGGCGAAGCCGACGAGCATCGACGGAAGCTCGACCACGAGCTTCGGTCCGCCCTGCATCCGGACGCCCTCGCTGCTCTTGCCCGCGTAGGACAACTTGAGCGAGTACTCCTGCGCGACAACCTCCTCCGGGAGCGCGACCGATGGCATGGGTGGCGGTGCCGCGGCCGGCGGTCCGCCCGAGTTGGAGCCCTTTCGCTTGAGGAAGTCGAGTGGCACGTAGTTCTCTCCGATTGTCGTTTCGCCTCAACCCGCTCGTATCGTAGCAGCGCCGCGATCTCGGCCGACCCTCAGCGGCGCGCGACGCCGATCCGTTCGGCCACGACGGCAGCAGCACCGACCAGGCCCACGTCGTCGGCGAGGACGGCCGGGACGATCCGGGTTCGGCGTGACGGGGCCCGGAACGCCTGGGATGCGACGGCGAGCCGCGCCGGAGCCAGAAGCCGCTCCCCCTGTGCGTCGGCGATCCCACCGCCGACAACGATCAAGTCCGGATCGAACACGTCCGCGATCGTCACGCACGCGGCGGCGAAGGCGCGGCGAGCCCGCTCGACGATGGCTAGGGCAGCCACGTCGCCGAGGTCCGCCGCCTCCGCGATGTCCCGGCCGGACAGCCGGCCGTCAGCACGCTCCCGCAGCCGCGAGGCGAGCGCCGGACTCCGTCCTTCCTGGGCGGCCGCCACCCCCAGGCGACCCATCCCGGTTCCAGACGCAATGGCCTCGAGATGCCCCTGGGCCCCACAACCGCATGCCGGACCGTCAAGATCGATGAGCAGGTGTCCGAGCTCCCCGGCGGTGCCGTCCGGGCCGCGCAGCAGGCGGCCATCGATCATGATCGCGCCTCCGATCCCCGTGGAAACGGTCACGTACACGAAGTCGCGCGTCCCCGTCGCCGCGCCAACCGTTGCCTCTGCGAGTGCGGCGGCCTGGGTATCGCGATCGAGTACGGCCGGGAGCCCGATGGCCGCCTCGATGCGCGGGGCAAGGTCGATGTCCCGAAACCCCGGCCCCAGGTTCGGTGGGTCCACGACCCGGCCGGCCCATGGGTCAACGGGTCCCGGCGTTGAGATTCCGACCGCCACTGGTGCTGAACCCGGGGCGCTGCCGATCTCGTCGAGCGCGGCGCGAAGGAGCTCGCGGCAGGCGTCGACGATGGCGTCGGGCCCATGCTCGACGGGCGTCGGCACCTCACGCCGGCCGTGGACGCGCCAGGCCGCGTCGACGAGGGCAACCCGGATCCGCGTCCCCCCGAGATCCAGGGCGAGAACCGGGTCTGCGAGCCGCAGCCCGCCTTCCGGGGACATCGAACTCATCCGGGGTGCCCGCGAGCGGCCGTGCCCACGACCCCGTCCACCTCTGGGACCAAGGACGTTCCCATTGTCGGTGGCGACGGCGCCGTCCTCAACCTACTTGACGGAGCCCGCCAGGAGCCCCTGGACGAAGAACCGCTGGAGGCTGAAGAACACCGCGAGGGGGACGATCATCAGAATGAACGCTCCCGCGGCAAGGAGATGCCACTCCGTGCCGTATTGGCTCAGGAGATTGGCGATCTGACGGGTCAGCGGCCAATCGGTGCCGGTCTGGACGAACACGAGCGCCATCAGCAGGTCGTTCCAGACCCACAGGAACTGGAAGATCCCGTACGCCGCGATGGCCGGAACAGACAGCGGGACGACGATCGTCCGAAAGACGCCAAATGTTGATGCTCCGTCGATCCTGGCTGCCTCGATGAGGTCCCTGGGCAGCGTGATGAAGAAGTTCCGGAGCAGGAAGATCCCGAACGGCAGCGCGAACGCC
Source organism: Chloroflexota bacterium (assembly GCA_031395155.1). Lineage (GTDB taxonomy): Bacteria > Chloroflexota > Limnocylindria > Limnocylindrales > CSP1-4 > CAKKPP01. The sequence goes on from JANNUK010000563.1 coordinate 4,493, forward strand.
GTGTGAGCCAGCCAGACACCACCGAAGCCCTGGGTCAACCCGACTGGAGCGAACAGCTTCAGCAGGGGGATGAAGGCCACCTGCACCGGCACCATCATCAGCGCGACGACAATCAGGAACAGCGAGTCGCGGAACGGGAACTTGATCCACGAGAAGGCGAACGCTGCCATCGACGCGACGGTCAATGGAAGGAGCGTTGACGGTACCGAGATGATCAATGTGTTCACAAACGCGCCGACGAGACCCTGCGACCCGAGCACCTGCTCGTAGTTTTCGACCGTGAACCGAAGTGACGCAAAGGTCTCCCACCAACCGGTCGCCTGGATATCCGAGCGTGGTCGGAAGGACGTGACCAGAAGACCGACCGTCGGTGCCAGCCAGACGACCCCGATGAGCCCCAGCACGATGTGGATCGGTGTCCTGTTGACGAACCGGACGATGCGCTCCGCGAGCGTCATCGGGCTGTGCTGGACCGCCGGTCCCGGGATCGCCTCGGCCTGGGTCACGTCACCGACTCCGTGCGGAACCGGCGAACATTGAAGATCATGATCGGGATCAGGATGATCAGCATGATCACGGCGACCGCGGCGCCCTTGCCGAACTGACCACCCGGAAAGGACTCCTGGTACATCGTAAACCCGATGACGCGGCTCGTGGTTCCCGGGCCCCCACGCGTCATCACGAAGATCAGGTCGAACAGCTTGATAACGTTGACGATGAGGGTGATCGCGAGCACCGAGATCGGCAGGCTCACCATCGGAACGATGATCCGCCGGAAGATATGGATTTCGCTCGCCCCGTCAACGCGAGCCGCCTCGATGATCTCGGACGAGATCGACTTGATGGCGGCCGACAGGATGACCGTCGCGAACCCGACGGACCCCCACACGCCGACCGCGATGAGTGAGGCGTTGACGAGTCCCGGATCACCCAGCCAGGAGACTGGTGGGACGCCGAACTGTCCGAGGATGGCATTGAGGAGGCCGATCTTCGCGTCCGGGGCGTACACGAAGATCCAGATCACGGCGAGGGCGGTCGCGGCGATCGCCATCGGCAGGAAGACGACGGTCTTGATGATCGACTCGTAACGAACCCGGGTCGCCATGACGGCGATGATGAGCCCGAGGAAGATGACGATGCTCGTGTAGAACACGATCCACAGGACGTTGTTCCAAAGGGCCCCGGACGGCGGGAAGGTCGAGAAGTTGATGAAGTTGGGGTCCTGCGTCAGGAGCTGTTCGAAGTTCCGAAGACCCACGAACTCCGTGAACTCGCCTCGTCGACCGCGGTCGAAGGCCAAGGCGATCGTATAGATGGTGGGATAGACGAGAAAGACGAGCAGGAGCAGGACGGCGGGTCCGAGGAACACGACGAGGCTCGCGCGGACCGAACCGCCCGGCTTGTTCCCGCCCTCAGCGGTCGGATCCGCTGGTTGCGGCGTGGCGACGCCCATCGTCGACTCCTCCGAGGTGGCGCGGCGCGGGCGGACGATGGTCCACCCACGCCAGAACGCTTACGACCGGATGGAGGTCACTCGTTGCCCCAGGCGGTCTGGACGAGCTGCTCGAACGTCGCCCAGTCGACGGTGTCCCCGCGGATCGCCTTCTGGAGCTCGGCACCCAGGTCGGGGCTGCCGGCCGGCAGAAGGTCGGAACCGTCGAAGCGTACGGCCGACGCGTTGGCCACCTGGGCGGCCTCTCGCTTGGCTGAGTCGTTCGGATAGACATCGCTCGAGACGGCCTTTACGGGGGAGATGATCGCCCCGGTACCGGCCCAGACGTCGCCGGAATCGGCTGTCGTCATGAACTCCACGAACTCCTTGACGCCGGGATTCTTCGTCATCGCCGCGATGACATCGCCACCGATGGTGACGGCGTCTCCACCGTTGACCGACGGGAAGTCGAACCAGTCGATCGTCTCTCCGAAGGCGAGGGCCGTGTTCACCTGGCCGGTGGCGATGCCACCGACGAAACCGCCCTCGTAGTACATGATCGCGTCGGGGTTGGCGCTGAAGGCCTGCCCAATGCCGTCGACGAAGCCGCGGCCGAGGGCGGCATTGATGCCACCGGCGACGTAATCATCGTTGAGGACCTTGGTGAGTTCAGCCACCGCGTCCGCGACGGATTGGTCCGTCCAGGGCAGTGCGCCGCTGAACAGCTGGTCGTACTTCTCAACACCCGCCTGGCGAACGTAGATGTTCTCGAACCAGTCCGTCAGCGTCCACGAATCCTTGGCTCCGAGCCCGAGGGGCGCCTCACCCTTTGCCTTGATGTCGGCCAGGAGCTGCACGAAGGCGTCCCAGTCGGCTGCCGGCTGAACACCCAGGTCGGTGTACTGATCGGGCCGGTACCACATCGTGCTCTTGCTGTTGAACTTGACCATGATCGCGTAGAGCTCGCCATCGACCTTGCCGATGTCGAGGATGCCCGGCGCGTAGTTCGCTTCGAGCGCCGCAGGATCGAGGCCGAGGTCGGCAACCTTGATGAGCGAGCCGTCACGGGCGAACCGGCGCAGGAAGCCGATCCCCGGGATGATCGCCACGTCGGGCGGATTGTTGCTCGAGAGTCGCGTCTGGAGCGCGGTCGCGTAGTCGTCGCGGACCGACTCATAGTTCGCCGTGATGCCCGTCTCCGCCTTGAATGCGTCGAGCACCTTCTGGAAGCTCTCCTGCTCGGAGCCGCCCCACAGCGACATCACCGTGATGGTCGTGCCAGGCGGTACAGTCGCGGGTCCCGGGGTTGCGCCCCCGGTGCAAGCGGCGATCGCAAATGCGATCGTGAGCAGCACGGTCGTCAGCCTCATAGGACGTGCCATCGGGATCCTCCATTCAGCCGGACGCTCTCAACGCTTGGCCGCCTGTGGAGCCCTGCTGGCTCCCGGCATCGTTCCGGGGCGGCGCGATCGCTGGTGCTACCCGAGCATATCGCGACGTCGGCCCTCGTTCAGTCCGGATGAGGGTCACCGCTTCGCCCACGATTCCATGGCCAGCCCGACGATCCGGGCAGTTTGCGCCTGAAGAAACGGGCGCCGGACGGTGAATCGAGCGTAGGCGGGCGTCCTCGGACTGTCAAGTTCGCCCGCACGCAGCAGGGGATGATCCCAGCGCAGCGGCTACGACCCTGCGTCCTCTCGGGCCGGCGGTTTCGCTCCAGGTCCTCGCCGGACCTGGAGCGTCCGGATCTGCCACGGCCCGAGCGACAGCCGGATCCGACCGTCGCTCGCCTCGAGGTCGCCCATCGGGCGACCGAGCAGGTCGACCTCGCGCGCTCGATCGAAGGACCCGCTGATGACCGCGGCTCCCGGATCGGGATGTTCGGCGACGATCCTGATCTCAAGCCATCCCGCGCGGCGGCGAAGCGCCGACAGGACGATACCTCGGCCCTCCACCGAGAGGCCTGAACCGGCCTCTTCCGGCGCTGCGTCGCCCGGGACCCCGGATACGACGAGGAACGGCTGCCGATAGGCCTCGTACCGCTCAAGCACGTGGGCCTCGGCCCAGCCGGACGCATGAGGCAGCAGCGCGAAGCCGACCGACCACGGACCCAGCTGCTGGCCGTCGGTGACTGGCACCTCCGGGCCGGCCGGATCCTCCCGCGATGGGTTCGCGTTGCGACTGATCAGGCCGAACGAACGAAGGATCGTGAGGGCCAGCTCGCGCCCAGCGACGATCTCGTACTCCGTGACCTGGTCGAGCAGGACGGCCAGGTTCCCGGCGCTGACGAAGCCGTGGGCAGGAAAGGTCCCGAGCGGAACCTCACCGTGCCCACCCTCCGGCTGGAGGTCCCGCGCGACGACCGCGAACTGTCCTTCCGCAACCGACTGTGTCACCGACCCGGCGAGCGGCATGTGCCATCTGACGCGGTGATCCCGGGAACGGTTCTCGAACGCCACGCGTACCCGGATGAAGGGCTCACCGGCGCGCAGCTCGAGTTCCGTCACGACCTCGGTTGGCACGGTGCCCTCGGTCCGGCCACGACCGTTGGGCTCCACTCCGCGCGGCCAGTCGAAGGTCCGGGCCACCGTCATCCGCCCCCGAAGGGGGCCCGTCTCCGTGATCGAAATACGCACCGATGTCGGAAGCTCCACCACCAAGTCCGGCGATGTCGGGCCGTAGTTGTAGCTGTCTCCGAAGTCGCCGCCATCCGCGATCCGCCCGAGACCACGCAGAACGACCCCGTCACCTTCGAGCGAGAACATCCCGTCCTCGGCAACGTCGATGCGCACGGTTCCGTTCGACATCGAGGCGCCGTCCACGACCACGGCCGCCTCCGTGATGGGCGTGATCGCAGCCGGGGCTGCCTCGACGGCCGCCCAGCCGAGCGGCGGCGCGGTGGCGCGCACCAGGACGATACGGCGGTCGGATCCCCGCACCACGAGGTGGCATGTCGCGTCAGGCCTGGCTGCGATCGCCGCGCTGATCGCAGCGACCAGCTCGTCGACGTCGAGTTCGGGCGGATCGGCCACGGTGTCGGCCGCGATGACGATGTTGAGATCGCCGTCCGTGCTCGTCGCGATCGACACGGCGTTGATCTGCTTCCCAAACAGCTCTCGACCGTGGCGCCGGAGGCCCAGGAGCTCGATGGCATGGCGACCGGCAAGACGGAGCTCCGCGACGATCGGATCCGGGCGGGCGATCTCCTGGGTCGGAAGAAGGCGCTCGCCCTGTCGGATCGCGACGGAGGTCCACTCGGGAGGGACCACGAGGTCGAGCTCAACGAGATCGTCACGTTGGGCCGGCGAGGGATTCACGACGGCAAGCCGTCCGCCGCCGACGCGACCCGCGATCCGGTCGAGCGTCCGCTTGAGGACGCCCCGAGCCAGCTGCTCGGCCTCCGCGTAACGGACCAGGACCTGGGCGTGTACGGCGTCGTGTGAGCACCCACAGATCGAGTCGTGAGCCGAGTTGTCGACAAGCCGTCGCCAGGCCAGGTCGAACTGACGCGCCGGCCAGGTCGCGCCGTGGAGCGCGACGATCGGCTCGGCGTACCGCTCGAGGATGTGCTCGGCGCGAGCTGCGGCGGCCTTGACGTCCATCCGGGCCGAGGCGACGTTCATCAGCATGTTCGCCCGGGCCGCGGACCGCATCTCGCCGCTCCAGGTCGTCATCGCGCCGGCGGGCTCCGCCGCGGCCTCCTCCCCGGCGATGGCCATGTACTCGGCCAAGGTCTCGAGGCGGATCTCGAGGTCGTCTCGCTCCACATTCACCCGGTCGACGAGTTCGGCCAGCCGCGGCGTCGGGACCGCGTGGTCCGTCCCGTACATGGCAAGCACCGAGCGCTCCCCGTAGAAGGGCAGGCTCGTCTGGACGAAGGCCGCCACCTTCGATCCCAGGCGGTCCGGGACGTCGAACAGTGAAGCGCCGCTGCCGTAGCCGTCCGGCAGGTACTCGGCATGCACCGACGAGCCGTCCGGGGCACGCCAGATGAACCGGTTCCGCTCGATCGTCGAGGGAACGCCGCGCCACACCACGGCTCGCTCGATCCCCGCGCGGCGGAGGATCTGCGGCATCTGGGCGATATGGCCGAACATGTCCGGCAGGTAGCCGATGGGCATCGCCGCGCCGAGCTCCGTCGCACGCGCCCAGCCGAGCTCGAGGTTCCGAACGATCGTCTCGCCAGACACGAGGAACTCGTCCATGAGGATCTGCCACGGACCGATCGCCAGCCGGCCCTCGGCCACGAGACGGCGGATGAGCGGCTCGGCCTCGGGTCGGATCTCGAGGTAGTCGTCCACCGTTGCACATTGGCCATCGAGCGTGAATCGCAGCCGCGAATCGCGGTCCATCCGCTCGAGGAGCCCGTCGACGAGATCGACGAGCCGGAGCCGGAACGTCTGGAACGGTTCGTACCACTCGCGATCCCAGTGGGTATGCGGCACGAGGTGCACCACGGTTCGAGGCTTCACGTTGCGCCGTCCCGATTCACCCATCTCAGCCTTCGAGCCGCGCTCGAAGGCGAACGACGATCTCGGCCAATTCGGCCTCGCTTGCCCGCGCCCCGTCGACGATGTGCGGCGGGGCCCTGGTCAGGAAGTCGAGATTCGCAAGGCGGCCGCGAGCCGTGGCAAGGCGCACTTCGGCCTCGGCGAGCTCGTGGGCGAGTCGCTCACGGTCCGCCGTAGGCACCACGCCGACATCGGCAGGGTCGTCGGCACTTCGCCCGACGAACGCCTCGATCCCGCCGGCCACGACCGCGAGGCCGTCTCCTGCCGACGCCGCCATGAACGACGCTCGGTCGCGGTGCACCGTCAGCGGTCGCGCCCGAGCGAGGCGCGCCACGCCGGCGACGATCGCCTCGAACGTGGGTTCCAGCTCCGGAGGCATGAGTGCGTGCACGGGGAGCCATGGACCGGGCTCGATCCGCGCCTCGGCCCGGGCATTGCGAACCGCCCGGATCAGATCCAGCACGGCCACCAGGTCTATCTCGAGGGCCGCGTCGCGCTCGGCCGCACGCGGCCAGTCAGCGACGATCAGGAGGTCCGGATCCCCCGGAGCGTGGGGCAGGGTCGCCCAGAGCGCCTCGGTCACGAACGGCATCACCGGATGGAGCAGGCGGAGGTACGTGTCGAGCGCCTCGACGAGCGTCCACCACGTCGCCTCGCGCTCGGCGACCGGAACGGCATCGTCTGCGAGACGGACCTTCGCAAGCTCAAGTCCCCAGTCGCAGAACTCGGACCAGATCCCCTCGTACAGGGCGCGGGTCATCTCGGCGAACTGGAAGTCCTCG
>JANNUK010000041.1:0-10005 GCA_031395155.1 Chloroflexota bacterium
GAGTCGATCCGGTCGAGCATGCCGCCGTGGCCGGGAATGAGCGTGCCCGATTCCTTGACCCCGGCCGTTCGCTTCAGCATCGATTCGGCCAGGTCCCCCGCCTGGGCCGTCGCTCCGACGATCAGCCCGAAGACGAACCCGAGGACCGGCGAGAGGCCCAACCCGAGGTGAAGAACCGCCGCTCCGATCGCGGCAGCGGCCAGCCCGCCGATCAGGCCCTCGACCGTCTTCGATGGCGACAGGTGCTGCATGAACGGGCGGCGCCCGATGCGGCTCCCGACCAGGTAGGCGCCCGTGTCGAATGCCCAGACGGTGAGGATCAGCAGCGCAACCCAGGCCCGGCCGGAGCCGATGGCGGACAGCGGCGCGTCAGATGACAGGATCGGGCCGGCATCGGCGAGCCGGACCACGAATGCGAGCATCCCCACGTACAAGGCGCCGAAGATCGTTGTCGCCCAGGTGGCGAGGCCCTCGCGTGGGTCGGTCCGCGTGAGCGCCCCAACGCCGATCAGGATGATCGCGACGGCGCCGAGCAGCAGCCCGCTCGCCTCGATGACCGATGGGGCCGCGGCGTCGAGCACCACGATCAGCGCGAACACGGCTCCGAGCAGCGGGAAGGACGGATAGCCCGCCGCGCGAAGGAGGCGGAAGACCTCGATCGCCGCGATCACGGCGATGATCGCCACCGCTCCCGCCAGGACCAGGCCACCCAGCCAGACGACGACGAGGACGAGCGGAACGAGAATGGCCGCGCTGACGGCGCGCTGCTGCAGCATCGCGGTCGCGGTCAGCGCCCGAACCGTCGCGTTCGGCGGGCGTACTCCAGGAGCGCCTCGTCGAGTGCGTCGGGGCCAAAGTCAGGCCAGAGTACCTCGGTCGTGTAGAACTCCGAGTAGGCGCTCTGCCAGATGAGGAAGTTCGACAGCCGCTGCTCACCGCCCGTCCGGATGATCAGGTCGGGGTCCGGCAGCCCGACGGTATACAGCGCGCCGTCGATCGCCGCCTCGTCGACATCCTCGGCGCGGACGCCAGAGGCCACGAGCTTTCGAACGGCGTCCACGAGCTCCGTGCGGCCGGCGTAATTGAACGCGATGTTGAGCTGCAGCTCGGTACCGCCGGCGGTCTCGTCGAGGGCCCCGGTGATCGACGTGCGCGTCGCGTCGGGCAACTCATCGAGCCGTCCCAGCAGCCGGATCCGCACACCCTGGCGCTGCAACTCGGTCGTCTCGTCACGGATTGCGGCCTCGAGGAGGGTGAAGAGGCCCGTCACCTCATCGTCCTCGCGCGCCCAGTTCTCGCGACTGAAGGCGTACAGCGTCAGAACGGCGATTCCGCGACGCACCGCACTGCGCAGCAGGCCTCTGATCGCTTCCACGCCGGCCGCGTGGCCCTCCAGTTCCGCCAATCCCCGGCTACGCGCCCAGCGACGGTTGCCGTCCATGATGATCGCGACATGCTGCGGCGTCTCGGAGGCGTCGGCCAGGCGTTCGGGCGTGTTCGCGGCAGCGCCGTCGGGCGTCGCGTGAGCCGACGGCGGAGCGTCGGTCGGTCGGGCCAGGGGTCCTCGACCCACTAGACCTCGAGGACCTCCTGTTCCTTGGCGGCGCCGAGCCGATCGACGTCCGCCACGTGCCGGTCGGTCGTCTTCTGGAGCAGGTCCAGTTCTCGGTGGACTTCGTCTGCGCCAAGGTCGCCGTCGCGCTCGGCTTTCTTGAGGGCGTCGGCGCCGTCGCGGCGGATGTTGCGGATCTCGACCCGGGACTCTTCCATGCGCTTGTGCACGACCTTGACGATGTCGCGCCGGCGCTCCTCGGTAAGCGGAGGAATATTGAGTCGCACGACAGTTCCGTCCACGTTGGGCATCAACCCGATATCGCTCTTGAGGATCGCCTTCTCGATCGCGCCGAGGACACCCCGGTCCCACGGCTGGATGACGATCTGATGCGGCTCTGGAACGCTGATGCCGGCCAGTTGGTTGAGCATCGTCTGCGTCCCGTAATAGTCGACCTGGAGCCGCTCGACGAGTGCGGTCGAGGCACGCCCAGTCCGCACGCCCACGAAGTCGCGTTCCATCGCCTCAACGGCGCGCGCCATCCGGGCAGCGGCGCTCGCGATGATCTCGGAGCTCATTCCCTGGCACCTCCCGACGGTTGGGTATCGGCCGTGATCAGGGTACCAATCGGTTCTCCGATCGCAACCCGGACGATGTTGTCGGGCTCGGTCAGGTCGAACACGACGATCGGCAGGTTGTTCTCCATGCACAGCGAGACCGCCGCGGCATCGAGCACCTTCAGCTGGTCGCGGAGGAGATCCGCGTACACGAGCGAGTCGTAGCGGCGGGCCTTGGGATGGCGCAACGGATCGGCGTCGTACACACCATCCACCTTGGTCGCCTTGAGCAGGACCTCGGCGCCGATCTCGACCGCGCGCAAGGCGGCGGCCGTATCGGTGGTGAAGTACGGGTTGCCGGTGCCCGCCACGAAGATGGCGACGCGACCCTTCTCCAGGTGCCGCACGGCGCGCCGCCGGATGTACGGCTCGGCGACCTCGTTCATGGCGATCGCGCTCATCACTCGCGTCGGAACGCCGGCACGCTCCAGGGCATCCTGGAGGGCGAGGCCGTTCATCACGGTCGCGAGCATCCCGATGTAGTCTCCCGTCGCGCGGTCCATGCCTCCAGCGGCCGCCGCAAGGCCGCGGAAGATATTCCCACCGCCCACGACGATCCCGACCTGGACGCCCATGGCGTGGACCCGGGCAATCTGCGATGCGATCGACGCGCAGAACGCGGGATCAACGCCGTACGAGCGGCCGCCGAGGAGCGCTTCCCCAGACAGCTTGAGGAGGATCCGCCCGTAGCGGACCTGTCGGGCATCGGGTCCCGCCTCGGCGGGACGGGCCTCGGTCACATCTCCTCCCCGAGGGCATAGCGGACGAAACGCCGAACCCGGATGTTCTCGCCGATGGTGGCGATCCGCTCGTTGACGAGCTCCCGCACGGTCCGCTCCTCGTCCCGGAACGGCTGCTCATAGAGGCACACCTGGGCGTACCACTTCTTGAGCTGACCCTCGACGATCTGGGGGCGAATGTGCTCGGGCTTGCGACTCACCGATTCATCGGCCGCGAGCTCGGCCTGCCTGGCCGCAAGGTCGGCCTCGGGAATCCGGTCGACGTCGACATACCGCGGCGAGAGTCCCGCGACCTGCACGGCGAGGTCCCGGACGAGCCGCTGGAACTCGTCGGTGCGTGCGACAAAGTCGGTCTCGCAATTGACCTCGATGAGGACACCGACCCGGCCGCCCGTATGGATGTAGCTCGACACGAGGCCCTCGCGGGCGTCGCGACCGGCCTTCTTGGCTGCCGCGGCCAGGCCGCGCTCGCGCAGGAGCGCGATCGCGGCGTCGATGTTGCCATCGACCTCCGTGAGGGCGCGCTTGCAATCCATGAAGCCCGCCCCGGTGCGTTCACGCAGTTCCTTGACCTTCTCGGCCGAGATGTCCGCCATGCTGGTTTCGTGACTCCTGTGCGATTTCCCGCGACCACCCCCTGGGTTGGTCGGCGTGTCCTGTACGGGTTGGCGCGATCGTTGCGCCGCGGGCTCAGACGACGAGCGTCTTCTCGGCCTTTTCGGCGGCCTCCCGGGCGAGTTCGGCGGCGATCTCATCTGGGGTCGCCTCGGCGACCTCCTCAGTGACAGCCTCGTCGACTCGGGCACCCGGCAGCAACTCGTCCTCGTCGGGCTCAAATGTCAGGGCCGCTCCGCCGGCCAGGGCCGCGACGAGTTCGTCGGTGGCCTGGACGTCGCCGTACTCTTCGGGTTCGGCAACGACGGCCTCGCTCTCGACCTCGACGATCGCCCGTGACCCGCGCTCGCGGGCACCCTCGATCGCGGCATCCGCGACGAGCGAGCAGAGCAGGCGGATGGAACGGATGGCGTCATCGTTGGCCGGGATGATGTAGTCGATCTCATCGGGGTCCACGTTCGTATCGCCGGTGGCGACCACCGGGATCTCGAGCTTGTTGGCCTCGGTGATCGCGATCCGCTCACGATGCGGGTCGATGATGAAGACCATCCCGGGAGCCCGCTTCATCTTGCGGATCCCCCCCAGGATCGCGTTGAGCTTGTTGAGCTCCTCGGTCAGCTTGGCGGCCTCTTTCTTGGTCATCCGTTCGAAGTCGCCTGCCTGCTGGCGCGCCTCGAGCTGATCGAGGAGACCGATCCGCTTCTTGATCGTCACGAAGTTGGTGAGCATGCCGCCCAGCCAGCGCTTGTTGACGTAGGGCATCCCGGCCCGCGTCGCCTCCTCGGCGATCGGCTCGTGCGCCTGCTTCTTCGTGCCCACGAAGAGCACGACGTCGCCCCGGGCGACGGTCTCGCGAACGGCCGCGAGCGCCGTCTCCAGCCGCTGAGCGGTCTGGGCCAGGTCGATGATGTGGATCCCGTTGCGCTCGGCGAAGATGAACGGGCGCATCTTGGGGTTCCAGCGGCGGGTCTGATGGCCGAAGTGGACTCCGGCTTCCAGCAGCTGCCGCATCGAGACGGACGGCACGGTGTGCGACCTCCTGTTCGGTTCGTTCCTCCGCGGACCCGCTGGCCGGGATCCGAACGGAGCCCGGCACCTGCGGCCAGGACTGTTCGGCACCGTCCCGGTTCGGATCGGTCCGCGTGTGGGCTCCGCGCCTCGTCATGCACGAGAACGGGCGTTCAACATGCCGCGGGGAGCCCGCGGCGGGCCGGAGTGTAGCACAGGGTCTGCCTCCGACCCGTTCGGCCCCGACCTCTGCGAAGCCTACCTGACGATCAGCCGACGCCCCGGTAGTGGCGCATCACCGACTCGCCGCCGGCCGGTCCGGGCTCAACGGCGACGAGGTCGACGCGACAACGAAAGCGCGGGATGTCGGTACCGTCGGCGAGCCGGCCGCGCTCGCGAGCCGTCCACAGCGCCTCGCGCAGCCGGCGGACCTTGCGACGATCCACCGATTCCTCGGGCAACCCGAAATCCCGCCGGCCGCGCCAGCGCACCTCCACCGCGACGAGGGCGGGGCCCGCGTCGACATCGACCGCAATGAGGTCGATCTCCGCACGCCCGACGTGGACCTGGCGCCCGATGATCCGCCAGCCCGCCCGGGACAGGCGCTCGGCCACGAGTCGCTCGGCTTCGTCGCCGCGGACCTGGCTCGGAGTTCGCACGACGCCATCCTGCCGTCCATCGATCAACTCCGGCTGCACCCCGGGCGCACGGCCGTCGGCGGCGGTTGCTCAGTCCCTCGCGCCGACGAGCCCATCGGCGGTGAACACGTCCCCGAGGGGGTTGACCTCCGCGAGGGCGTCGGCATGCGCCGTGATCGGCACAAGGTCGCGGCCGGCCACGGAAAACAGATCTAGCTCGATCTGGTCGCCGGCCAGGGTGCGCTGGAGCGCCAGGAAGCTCCGCCGGTGGAACGGCGTCAGGCCCATCCGACGGATGGCACTGCGGTGCTCGAGCGTCGCGTAGCCCTGGTTCCGTTCCCAGCCATAGCCCGGGTAACGGACGGCCAGGCGCGCCATCATCCGGTCGCGAACAACCTTCGCGATGATCGAGGCGCAGGCGATCGCGTGGCAGCGTGCGTCGCCATCCACGAGGGCGGTGTACGGTCCCACCTCGACCTCGAACCCGGCGATCCGGTTGCCGTCGACGAACACGTGATCGTAGGCGCCGACGCGGGCGATGGCCCGGCGCATCGCCAGGTGCGTGGCGTGATAGATATTCAATCGATCGATCTCGGTGACCGACGCGGCGCCCACCCCGACGGCCAGCGCTCGACGCCGGATGATGGGATCGAGCCGCTCACGCTGCCCGGCGCTGAGTGTCTTGGAGTCGCGCACGCCCTGAATCCGCTGGCCGTTGACGCGCATGATCACCGCAGCGGCGACCACGGCGCCGCAGGTCGGGGCCACGCCGACCTCGTCGACCCCCACGATCCGCGTCGCTCCCTCGCGCCACAGGTTGCGCTCGTAGCGGAGACTCGGAACGATCGGCGCCATCGCGCCAAGGGTACCCCGAGCGGGACACGCCGAACGGTCCGGGGGCGCGAACCGGCCCGAACAGCACAAGACCCCGCCGAGACGGGGTCTTGTCGCGCAGCGTTGAGACTGGTGCCGGTCAGTTCTTCGGTCGGCGCTCGCGCAGCGTGGCGGCCTTGCCGACGCGGTCGCGCAGGAAGTAGAGCTGCGCCCGACGCGCCTGGCCGTGGCGAACGACCTCGATCTTGTCGATCCGCGGGCTGTGAATCTTGAATGTGCGCTCCACGCCGACGCCGCTGGCCAGCCGGCGCACCGTGATCGATCGAGTGATCCCGCCGCCGCGCAGCCGCATGACGGTTCCCTCGAACACCTGGATCCGCTCGCGGGTGCCCTCGACGACCTTGGCCGAAACGCGCACGGTATCGCCGGTGGCGAGTTCGGGGAGGTCCGTCCGGAGCTGGTCGGCGACGATCTCGTCGAGCACGTTCACGCGGCGAATTCCTGACTTGCTGGCGGCAGCGCGAAGCTGCATCGATGGACGAAGGAGAGTCGCGAGGACGCGACGAGCGCGGAGTATAGCACGGACCGTCAGCCGTCCCCTGTCGCGTCCCCTGTCGGGTCGACATCGTCGGAGGTCGCTCGCGATGCCGCATCGACGACCGTCTCCTCGTGAGCCGAGAGCGGCCTGCCGAGGAGCAGGTCCGGACGCAGTCGGGCCGTTCGCTCAAGAGCCCGCTCGTGGCGCCAGCGTCGAACAGCCGCGTGGTCACCCGACGTCAGGATGGCCGGGACCGACACGCCCTCGAACGTCGCCGGTCGCGTGTAATGCGGGTACTCCAGGAGTCCCGTCGCGAACGACTCCTCGTCGGTGGAGGCATCATCGATCGCCCCAGGCAGCAGGCGGATGACAGCGTCGATGACCACGAGCGCGGCCAGCTCGCCGCCGCTGATCACGACGTCGCCAATCGACAACTCGAGATCGACAAGGGCGCGCACCCGCTCGTCGATGCCCTCGTAGCGCGGGCAGATGAGAACCAGGTGCGCCACGGCCGCGAGCGCGTGGGCGACGGCCTGATCGAACCGCCGTCCGCCCGGATCGAGCAGCACGACGATCGACTCCGGGCGGCGCAATGCGGCGATGGCGGCAGCGACCGGCTCGGGTCGGAGCACCATGCCTGCCCCGCCCCCGTAGGGCGCGTCATCCACCGTCCGGTGCCTGCCGAGGCCCCACTCGCGCAGGTCGTGCGTCCGTATCGTCGCGATGCCGCGTTCCTGGATCCGGCCGGGAATGCTCGCGCCAAGCGGTCCGACAACCATCTCGGGAAACAGGGCGACGACGTCGATCTCCATCGAATCAGGCGTGCTCGGCCGGAGGCTCGGCCGGAGGCTCATCCGTCGGCTGCCCCGACCCGCGGCGACTGCCCTGTCGACGGCGCGGGCCGCGCGGGCGTTCCGGGCGCGGCACGTCCGGGTCGACGACCGTCAGGTCGAGGATGGTTGGATCCACGACGATGCGCCCGGCACGCGGTTCGAACTCGAGGACGAGTTCGCGAATGAGGGGCACGTCGAATTCACCGGCCGGGCCGCCGCGCACGACGATGGCCTCGGTCCCCCCAATCTGGTACACGTCGTGGACATTGCCGAGGACCGTCCCGGCCGGGCTCGTGACGGGCACGCCGATCAACTCGTGCCAGTACACGGTTCCCTCGGCGAGTCCGTCGCCGGGCTCGACCGCGGCCTCGATGTAGACGCCGCGCAGGGTCTCCGCGGCATTGCGGTCGGCGAACTCGCGGAATCGCACGCGCCAGCCCGGGCCGTCCACGATCTCGTTGGCGGAAACGATCGTCAACGGCTCGGGACTGCCTTCGCGATGGAGCACGGATCCCGCGGCGAAGCGGCGCTCGGCGTGGTCCGTCAGGACCTCGACGCGAACATCGCCGCGCAACCCGTGAACGCCCCGTACCAGGCCGACCACGAGCCGCTCCCGCTCGCCTCCGGTGCTGCCCATGCTGCTGCGGCCGGCGACTAGATGATCTCCAGGGAGACCATCTCGCCGTCCCGTGCGGACATCACCTTGAGCAGGGTCCGCAGTGCCTTGGCGACGCTGCCGTTGCGGCCGATGACCTTGCCCATGTCGTCTTCGGCCACGTGCAGTTCAATCACCGTTCCGTCCTGATCTCGCACGATCTCAACCGTCACGGCGTCCGGGTCGTCGACCAGGGACTTCGCCACGTACTCGACGAGTTCCTTCGCTGCCATCGCTCGACTCCTTACTTTGCCGCGGGCAGGACGCCCGCGACCCGGAACAGGCGGGCGACCGTGTCCGACGGCTGGGCACCATTGGCCAGCCAGGCCTTGGCGCGGTCGGCGTCGATCACGATCTCGGCCGGCTCGGTGCGCGGGTTGTAGTGCCCGATCGTCTCGATCGAGCGGCTGTCACGGGCCTTTCGCGAGTCGGCAACCACGACCCGATAGGTCGGCGCCTTCGTCGCGCCGACGCGCGTGAGTCTGATACGGACTGCCATGGTTCCTGTCTTCCTCCGCTAGCGCGGGCCGTCCATGCGACCCGACATCGTGCTCAATGGATGGCTTCTGCTACTTGACGGTGATCTGCATGGTGGCTCGGTCAATGTCCGCACCGACCGTGGTCGCCTGCACCCAGGCGTCGAATGGGGCCACGTACGGCTGAACGTCGCGCTCGTAGTCCGCGAGCGACGATCCGCCGGCCGCGGCCAGAATCCCTTCGATGATGGCGCGCGTCGCGGCCAGGTCCACGAACGCCGAGCCGTTGTTCTCGCGGCCGACCGAATTGATCAGCGCACGATAGCGAGGATCGTCGGCGAGGGACGCCCCCGGCTGGACGTCGAGGATGTCGCGCACGAACCCCGGCCCGAGCGCAATGATGACGATGTCGTCGGTGATCGCCCAGGCAAGCTCCACCCGGCCGTCCGGCGCGACGGGGTCGATCGGGAGGCCTCCGAGGTCGCCGCCGCCGAGCGCGGAGCCCAGCAGCGTCTCGGCGTCGCCGAGGTCCAGGATCGTGATCGTCGTCCCGGCGTGGTCCTCGGTGCGAACAGCGAGGCCGCTGTCGGTTCCGAACAGCTCCAGGAACCCGCTCAGGGTCGTCGACAGTCGCTCCGCTGCCGCTCGATCCGCCGGCACCACGACGATGCCTCCGGCGAGGGCGTCACCGTCCCGGGTGACAACGAGACCGGCGTCGCCGATCCAGGCCACGAGATTGTCAAGTCCGCCGAGGAGGCTCGCGGCCTGCTCGATCTCAGCGAGGGCCTTGGCCCCGTCCGGGTTGGACCTGGCCTGTTCGAGCGCGGCGCGAAGCATCGAACCCACCTGGTGGGCGTCGGTCAACAGGATTGTCGATGTCGGCACCCGCGTGGCGATCACGCCGGCGCGGTTTGCTCCCTCGAAGCCGACGCCGGCCACGTGCGGCCACGCGGCATCGAACACGAGAGCGGCGGCATCTGCGCGGACGCCAAACGCGATCCAGTCCGGTGCGAGCGCACGCAGCGCGTCGTCGATCGTCACGGCCCCACCGAGCCCGTCCGGCGAGGCCGCGGCCGCCGCCAGGAGCGCGTCGACGTCGACAAAGCCGAAACCGATCCGGTCGCCGCTCATGGCCGCGCGCGCCGCCTTGAACGCCGCCGCCGCGGGAAGGCCGGACTCGCCCTTCGAGTCCACGGCCGCCTTGACGGAGGTGAGATCGCCGGCGAGCATGACCCGCTCGAGGAACGCGGCCGTCGCGCTGCCATCGGCATCGACGAGCAGGTCGATGTCGCCGTGCCGCTCCACGCGGACCGTCTGACCGGACTCGGCGACGAGCGCCTCAAACCAGGCCCGGGCGGCCGCCGCGTCCTTGATTGCGATGAGCGCCAGCCCCTGGGGCACGGCACCGACGTCGCCCGAACCCGCGGCGAGCGAAGAGGCGTTGATCGCCATGGCGACCTGGCCATCGAACCACGGCTTGATGTCGTTCGTGAAGTCCT
>JANNUK010000313.1:0-4679 GCA_031395155.1 Chloroflexota bacterium
CGCGGGTCTGACACTGCAATGTCCGCCCGAGCGGGGATCGACTCGTTGCTCTACCTCATGAACGAGGCCTTTCGAGGCCGCGGGATCGCGGAATCGAACGAGAGCCAGGCACTGCTGACCAATCTCGCGACTGTCTCGGAGAGGGCGTGGCGTGCTCTGCCTGCGGGTGCATGGAGCGCCATCGAGACGATGGCGCTCCATGTCGGGGCGTGCAAGATCATCTATGACGATTACACGTTTGGCACCGGGACGCTCCGGTTCGGAACGCCCGAGGTCGAACCGTGGGGTCCGCGCGGCCCGGGTCCAAAAGACGACGTCCTGTCCTGGATCGAGCATGCGCACCAGTCGCTGATCGACCACGTCGCGGCGCTCGCCGATGACCGCGAACTCAGCCGCCCTCGGCTGACGAACTGGGGCGAACTCCGACCAACGCGCTGGATCGTTGCGGCGATCATCACCCACGATGCCTACCATGCGGGCGAGATCAACCATGTCCGGAGCCTGCTCGACGGGGACGACCGCTGGCGGCACGAGCAGCTGGGCTTCGGGTGAGCGGGGTCGAACAGGCGGGCAGGATCCTCGGGGTCGAGGAGGCCGCCCGGGCGATCCAGTCGGCCGTGCGGGCCGACGAACGGTTGCGCGACATGTGGGTCGAGGGCGAAGTCGGTCGGGTCACCGTATCGAGCGCCGGTCATGCCTACTTCACGCTGAAGGACGAGCGTGCCCAGCTCCAGTGCGTCTGGTTCCGCGACGATCGGCTGCGCTCGCCGTTCCAGCCTCAGGCGGGCCTTCGCGTCGTGGTCCACGGTCGGATCGACTACTACGAGCCGCAGGGAGCGCTCCAGTTCTACGTCGAGACGCTCCAGCCGGCCGGGCTCGGCGACCTCACCCTGCGCTTCGAGGCACTCAAGTCGAAGCTGGATGCCGAGGGCTTGTTCGCCACCGCGCGCAAGCGACCGCTGCCGCCGCGTCCGGCGACGATTGCCGTGGTGACCAGCCCGACCGGCGCGGTCTGGCGCGATGTCTGCCACGTGCTGGATCGGCGCTGGCCGCTGGCGCGCGTGGTCCTGGTCGCCTGCCGGGTGCAGGGCGACGACGCACCGGCGAGCATCGTCGGGGCGTTCCGCCGCCTCGAGCGGTTCATCGCGGAGACGCGAGCGGACGGGGAGCCCGCAGCCTCCAACGCCCCGGCGGTCACGATCCTGGCTCGCGTCGGCGGTTCGCTCGAGGACCTCTGGGCGTTCAACGATGAGCGGGTCGTCCGGGCGATCGTGGCTCATCCGATCCCGGTGGTCACCGGGATCGGTCACGAGGTCGACGTCACCCTGGCCGACTTCGCGGCCGACGTTCGCGCGCCGACGCCGTCGGCCGCGGCAGAGCTCGTCGTCCCGGACCGCAGCGAGTATCTCGGCTCGCTGCGCCGCGCCGCGGATCGCCTGGAGCGCTCGGTCGGGCGGACCACGAGTGAGGCGGCGCGGACCCTCGCGGGCGAACGCCGCGCCCTGGATCGACTCCACCCGGCGGTTCAGCTGGCGGCCGCGCGGGAGCGGATCGGCCTGCTGCTGGACCGCGCCACCGGCGCCACGACGAGCCGACTCGCCCGAGACGCTGGGATGGCGCGCCGCGTCGCGGACCGACTGCCGGCCCTCGTGGCCGCCCGGACCGGCGTCGCCCGAAGCCGCCTCGATGCTGCCGGGGCCGCGCTCGCGGTGCTCGGTCCGCAGGCGACGCTCGACCGCGGCTATGCCATCGTTCGACGCCGCGTGGACGGCGTCGTCGTCCGCGACCCCGCCGACAGTCCGGCCGGAACGCCGCTGACGCTGCGAGTCTCGCGCGGTGAAGTGCCGGCGACGGCCGATCCTGCCGCGGGCGGCAAGCCCGTTGCCTCTCAATGATCGAACTGCCCGGCCCTGTCGGCACGCTGCTGGTGGTTGCGCTCGTCGTCACTGTGGTGCTGGTCGCCGGCTTCCGCCTTGGTATGCTCGTTGCGCCCCGTCTCAGCCGCTGGGCCGACCGCGACGACAACGAGGAGCCCGGTGACGCAGCCGACACCCACCCCTGACGCGCCTCCGCCGATCGAGGCGTTGTCCTTCGACGAGGCCCTGGCTGAACTGCAGCGAGTGGTCGGCGAGCTCGAGGCGGGCGGTATGCCCCTCGAGCGTTCGATCGCGCTGTACGAGCGAGGCGTGGCCCTCCACGAGCGCTGTGCCCAACTGTTGTCCGATGCCGAGCTGCGGATCAAGCAGCTCGTCGCGCGGGCAGGCGGCGCCCTCGAGGCGCTCGACGTTACGCGCGAGGATGCGCGCGAGGCCGAATAGGGGTCGTCGCCGACAGGAAGGCCGAGCATGTACGTGTTCTTCACGGACACGTTCTTGCAGGAATGTGCCCCACCCGTGACTACCTGGGGTAATCAGAACCGGGCTGAGCAGGCGTGGCAGTGCACCCAGAACGTCAGAATCGCTGACCCGTCACGGTCGCTGACGCCCGATCTCATTACTGGGAGTAGTCAAGGAAGGGGGCCTGAGGTCGACTCAGCTCCGTGACCGACCGCCGCCCGCCCGCCCGCCCGCCCGCCCCGCCCCGAGGCTCTCGTCTGTCAACCACCTGTTCGTGCATGACGTCCAGCGGTCGAATGGTGCCGCGGGGCACGGGCGGGCGTTCCGAACCGGGTTCGGCCCCCGACGTGTTGCCTTGGAGTCACAGTAGATCCGCGCCATCGGGCGCCGTTTCGGGCCGGGCGGACATTCGCGCTAGACTTCCGCCCGCAACCTCCTGAATCGGAGTGATCGCCACCCGTGTCCATTCTCGCGTCCCTCAATGGCCCAGCCGACCTGCGCCGGCTTGACAACGGCCAGCTCCAGCAGCTTGCTGCCGAGATCCGCGAGACCATCATCAGCACGGTCGCCAGGACCGGTGGCCACCTCGGCAGCTCGCTGGGCGTCGTCGAACTGACGATCGCCCTGCACCGACTCCTTGAATCACCACGCGACCGGATCGTCTGGGACACCGGCCACCAGGCCTATCCGCACAAGCTGCTGACAGGACGGCTGGACCAATTCGGAACGCTCCGTCAGATCGGGGGTGTCGGCGGGTTCCCGCGGCGCAGCGAATCGCCGCACGACGTGTTCGACGGTGGCCACGCCGGCACGGGCCTCTCGATCGCCCAGGGCCTGGCGACGGCCCGCGACCTCAAACGCAGCCACGAGCGGATTGCGGTGGTCGTCGGCGATGCCGCGCTCATGAGTGGCCTCTCGCTTGAGGCGCTCAACGACATTGGCCACCGAAAGACGCAGATGCTCATCGTCCTCAACGACAACGAAATGTCGATCAGCCCCACGGTCGGGGCGTTTTCCAAGTACCTGAGCCAGATCAAGCTCAGCCCTGCCTGGCAATCGAGCAAGACCGCCTACGACAGCCTGATCGAGAAACTGCCCGTCGTGGGACCGACAGCGCTGGAACTCAGCCAGCGCCTCCGTCGTTCCGTCGTGAACTTTGCCCAGCCGGGACAGCTGTTCGAGGACCTCGGGATCACCTACATCGGCGTGGTTCCCGGTCATGACCTGCATGCGCTCGGCGAGACGCTCCGGGCGGCCCTGGAACTGAAGGGTCCGGTGATCGTGCACGTCCGGACACAGAAGGGTCGAGGCTTCGATCCGGCCGTCAGCGACCAGATCGGCTTTCACGGCGCCGCGCTGCCGCCGATGGATCTCGGTCCGAAGGCGGACGCCCAGGACGGTTCGAACCCGAGCGACCGGGCCCGGCGCGCGGATCGCGACTCAGGCGAATCGATGGCCGACGACGCGACGCCCCCAGTACGAACGCCAGCGAAGAAGCCGAATTACACCGCGGTCTTCATCGAGGAGGTCATCGCCCTCGCACGCGAAGATGCCCGAATCGTTGGAATCACGGCCGGGATGCCAACCGGGACCGGCATGTCGAAGCTGCAGGCCGAGTTTCCCGAACGCATGATCGATGTCGGCATCGCCGAGCAGCACGCGGTGACCATGGCGACCGGCCTCGCCATCGGCGGGATGCGGCCCATCGTGGCCCTGTATTCCACGTTCCTCCAGCGAGCGTTCGACCAGGTCGTCCACGACGTCTGCCAGAACGACCAGCCGGTCCTGCTGGCCGTCGATCGCGCCGGCATCGTCGGCGAGGATGGGACGAGCCACCAGGGCATGTTCACGATCCCGGCCCAACGCCAGCTGCCCAACCTTGTGATCGCCGCGCCGCGCGACGAGCAGGAGCTCCGCTCGCTCATCCGGACGGCGCTGGCCCAGGACCATCCGTTCGCCCTGCACTACCCTCGCGACGCGGGATTCGGGCTCGATCCGGTTGACCCGGTGATCTTGCCCGTGGGTCACGGTGAGGTGCTCCGCGAGGGCCGCGACCTCCTGTTCGTCGGGTTCGGCCCGATCGTGCACCGCGCCCTCGACGTGGCCGATCGATTGGCGAAGGAGGGCTGGTCAACAGGCGTCGTCAACGCCCGATTCGCGAAGCCGCTCGACGTGGACCTGATCCTCGAACAGGCCCGCGGCAAACGACTGCTCGTCACGTTCGAGGAAAGCGTGGTCTCGGGCGGGTTCGGAAGCGGCGTGCTGGAGGCCGTCGAGTGGGCGCGCCTGGCCCAGCCGGTGCTCCGCGAGCTGGCCGTCCGCATCGTCGGAATCCCGGGCGAT
>JANNUK010000440.1:0-3481 GCA_031395155.1 Chloroflexota bacterium
CGCGGGGCGCCCCCCCGGCGTGCTTTCCCCCCCCCCCCCTTCCCCCCGCCCGGGGGGGTTCCCCGGCCCCCCGCCCGCTGGGCCCGGGCCGCGAGGGGATGGTGCGCCGCCTGTATGTCGGGGTCCGATCGACCCGGCACCCCGATCGGGACCATGCTCGTCGCCGGAGTATTCGTGATCGGCGTCGCCAGTTCGACGATCCGGCGCCAGTCGACCGCCGTCGCGAAAGCCCGACGGACGCGAACGTCGTCGAATGGGGGTCGGCTGGTGTCAAAGCCGAAGAACTCCAGCGACAGCGAGGGCACCTCGCGGAGCCATGGGCCAAGCGTTTCGCTGTAACGGATCCACGAGGCATCGAAATTGCTGATCGGGGCGTAGTCGATCTCGCCTTCCTCGAACGCGCTGACCGAGCTGCGACCGCCCAGGTCGGACACGATCCGCACGGTCGCGATGGCCGGCCGCCCGGCCCAGTACCGATCGTTGGCGGTGAGAGTCAAGCCGTCCGGCTCGACGCCGGTCAGGATGTACGCGCCGCTGGCGATGAAGCCGGCCGGTGTCAGCGGATCCCCTTCGTCCCCGAACGAGGCTGGTACGACCGCAAAGGTTGCCGCGCTGACGATGGAGACGAAGTCGGCCGCCGGACGTACAAGGTCCACGATCACCGAGTCACCCTCGGCCCGCAGCCCGACCCGGCCCGGATCGCGGAGCTCGCCGCGGGCGAAGGCATCGGCGCCGACCACGTCGGCCATGAGCGACGCGAGCGGCGAGGGCGCTGCCGGATCGATCAGGCGCAGCCAGCTGCGAACCACGTCGCGACCGTCGAGGCGCGTCCCGTCCGAAAACGTCAGGCCGGGACGGAGGTGGAACACCACCTGGCGACCCCCGTCGTTGATGTCCCAGGAACGAGCGAGCGCGGGCCTCAGGGCGAGCCCGGCGTCGTACGCGGTCAGGGTCTCGAACAACTGCGCGATGATCGCCGAGCTGCCCAGGTCACCGTGGGCGGCAGGGTCGATCGAGTCGGGCAGGCCGGCGAGAATCCGAACCTCGTCGCGTCCGGCCGCCCGGGAATCGGCCGGCGACCCCGCCGGGCCGACTGAGAACAGAACGGCCACGAGCGTCGCGGCCAGGATCGCCGGAAGGCGGCTGGGTCGACGCCGGCCGAGAAACCCCCGCTCGGAGGTCAACGCGCGCGGTATCCGTGCCCGTCAATCGGACCGGCCGGACCTGCCCATGGCGATGGCCCCGAGTTCATGGGCGGAGTATAGGGGCGACCCTCGGTCCCCTCTCGATCCCTCCAGGCATCAGAAAGAGGCCTCGCCGCTCCACACCGCCGGGGGAACGATGATCAACCGCGAGGCCTCTCTGGGAAGGAACGACGGCGAGGTCGAGCCGTTAGGGCCGGTTGTCGGCCATTTGATCGAGTCGGCCGGCCCAGGCATCGCGAACCCGATAGAAGTCGCGCCGGGTAGCGCGCGCCTGGTCGGCCGGCAGGCTCTCGGGGGCGATCGACGCGTTGTCGTCGAGACGCTCCGCCGGCAACGATACGAGGACGGCCCCACGCCGGCCCGCTCCATCGGCCCCGAACCGGAGCGACAGGCTCCACGAGACACCCAGGTAGCGATCGGTGGCAATCCGCTCATCGAGTGGCCCACGCTCGATCGCGTCCTCCCGGCGGAACGCGAGACAGGCCAGATCCACGACGTCGACATCGGCATCTGCCGGCTCGAAGCGACGCAGGTCCGCCGTTCGGCTCCCCCACCCGCCCGTGACCGCGACCGTCGGATCCTCGAGGGCGGCGACGAGCGGGCCGACGATATCCCCGTGAACGACGAGCGGCGCCGCGCAGAGAATGACGACTCGACCGGTGGCGCGACGGATCCCTGCGTTCAATGCGGCGGCGATGCCGAGCCCAGCGGTCGTGCGCACGACCTCCGCGATCACCCGGACGAATTCGCCCTCCAGCGGATCCACGACGATGTCCGGCGATGATTCCGGCACGCGCGCGACCACGACGACACCCGTGCCATCGGGCCCATGGGTCGCCACACCCTCGACGAACGCGCGCGTAACCTCGGCTTGCCCGGCGATGACCACGATCGTTGCGGCGCCCGTCGGCGGATCACCCAGCAGGGAAGGAACGCTCAGGCTGGAGCCGTGCAACACGAACCCATCCAGCATATCGTCCGTCGGGATCGTCGGGTCGAGCCGGAAGTCCGGCCCACTGTCCACGACGCGCCAGCCCGCAGCCGCGATCTCGGCCTTGAGTCGATCTGCCTCCGCCCAGTCCTGGGCCTGCCTGGCCCGTGAGCGGGCATGCGCCGCGTCGAGGACGGTCTGCGGGATCCTCGTTCGCGTCACGCGATGACGACGCGCATCATGACGGGGATTCGGCTCGCCACGGCGCCTCGTCCTGGATGTCGCCGACGAACTCCGGCAGTTCGCCACCCTCGACCATCTGGCGTACTGCAGACGACTCCCCGCAGTGGACGAAGTAGTGGTAGGTCATGCGCAGGAGCATCGTTCCGAAGTCCTGCGCCGAGGCGGTATTGAGGACCGGTCGATCCGAGAGCTGCTGCGTGGTCAGGCCGTCGAGCCAGATGTCGGCAGCCGCTGTGACCTGCCGCCAGGCAGCCCACATCTCCTCGAGCGGCGGCGTGGACGCTGGCGCGCCACTCGCGACCTGGTCGTTGAGCGCCGGGACCGGGGTCACCCCCTGGGCCCTTGTCAGCCAGTACAGCTGCTCGTGCCAGGCCATGTGGCCGATCATCCAGCCGATCGAGTTCATCGGGCCCAGCCGACGCCCCGCAACCTCGTCGGTGAGACCGTCGAGGCCTCGGACAAACTCGCTTCGAGCAAATCGGAGCTGGACGACCCTGGGGTGTGTCATGCATGGACTCCTGCTCGCGGCCCGGTTGAACCGGGCGGCGCCAAACGCATGGTAGGCCCGAACGGCCTCGTGCAATGGTGGTACGGTCGTCGCGATGTCGGATCGACCATGCACCTGTTGCTACGACACCGAGTTCGACGACAAGAATGCGAGCGACCACGTTCGTGACTACCGCCGGAACGGGCCGCCACCGGCGACGCGGATTCTTGCCGACGAACTGGGTCGCGATGGCGTCGCGGACCGTACCGTGCTCGACATCGGCGCGGGCGTCGGCGCCCTCCACCATCTCCTGCTGGAGCGGGGCGCCGCGAGCGTTCTGGACGTCGACGCGTCGCGACCCTACCTCGAGGTCGCCCGCCGGGAGGCCGACAGGCGTGGCTTCGCCGATCGCATTCGATTCGAACACGGCGACGCAGTGATGCTCGCCGACCAGATCGAGCCGGCCGATCTCGTCGCCCTCGATCGTTCGGCCTGCTGCTACCCGGACATCGCGGCCCTGGTCGGCGTGGCGGCGACACGAGCGCGCCTTCGGCTCGGTCTCGTCCTGCCCCGCGACACCGCGCTCGTTCGGTTCGGGATCCGGGTGCTCAACCT
>JANNUK010000468.1:0-2568 GCA_031395155.1 Chloroflexota bacterium
CCCGAGGATCGCCACCGCGTCTCCGCGGGCCGTCCCCGCGTCCAGGCCGTACAGCCGGGCTGCGAAGAGCAGGTTCTCCATCGGGCTCAGCTTCTTGAAGAACGCTGCATCGACGGACACCCGATTGATCAGGCGCTTGACGGCGAGCTCATCGCGGACGATGTCGTGGCCGAAGACCTCGACCCGACCCTCGTCGAGCGTGAGCAGGCCGCACATGAGCCGGATGAGCGTCGACTTGCCCGAACCGTTGGCACCCAGGATCCCGACGATCCCGCCGCGCTCCAGGCGCAGCGAGACGTTCGAAATCGCCGTCACCGGCTCTTTCTTGCGCCCGACCGCGAACCGCTTCGTCACGCCCTCGACGAGGAGAGCGGGCGGAGTCGGATCGGTATCGGTCGCGGCAAGCTTCGCCGACGGTCCCCAGGATTGCCGGGGTTCGGTCACGCGCGAGGCGTGACGGTCCGAGCGATCCTTCTTCGATTGTCTGGTGGTGGTGGTGGCGGTCACGTCGAGTGCTCCTGGTTGTCAGTGGCTTGAGGATCCGGCGGCCCGAAACAGCGAAAAGCCGCGGGCCCGGTAACGCTTTGCGTCGGGTGGGCTCGCGGCTCTGGGGATGCCGCGCGCGCCGTCGGGCGGCAGGGCATCAAAAAAGCCGGGGCCCGTTCTGGCCCACGGCTCGTGGTTCGTTCGGTGGCGGTTCTACCGCCTGTCCGTTACCTCGAGTGGGGCGCAGATCTCCCGCGATCGGCAGCGCTGAAAGGCGCCGTCGTGTGTCGCATGTAGACGAGCTTGCTCATTCGGAGTCGCCCTCCTCTGAGATGGACAGACGGCGCGGAACCCGCACCAGTGGCGGAGTGTAGAACTTCGGCCGAGGCGATGTCAATCGTCGGCATGCCGACAGTGGTTGTGACACCAGGTGTGGACGGCCAGGGATACGCGGCAGGCTCCGAGGCCGCCCTGTCATGCCGTGGGTGCCGCGCCGAGTTCCCGCCGAACAATCACCCGTGGTGCGCCCCCGACCCTGGAGGCCGTCGGCGCGACCATGTTGAACCCGGCCGCCTCGAACATTGCCCGCGTCCCGCTGAACGCGGCATCTGGATGGATTCGGTCCCCGGCCGGAACGTCCGCCGGGTAGGCCTCGAGCGTGGTGGCGCCACGATCCGCGGCGTAGGCGACGGCCGCGTCGAGGAGCGCCCTTCCCACCCCGTGCCCACGCGCCGCTGCGGACACGGCGAAACAGACGATCGCCCAGACCGGTGTGTCATCGAGGCGCGGGATCTTCTTCGAACGCTCGAGCCGTTCGAACCGCTCGCGCGGAGCAAGGCTGACCCATCCGACCGCCCGATCTCCCTCGAGAGCGACCAGTCCCGGTGGTTCGTCGCTCCACGCCTGGTCGTGAAAGGCCTGCCGGATCTCCGGCACCTTCATCGTCGAGAAGTCCTTCGCCCGACGACGCCAGAACTGGCACCAGCACGAGCGCGGATCGCCGCCCTCGCGAAACATCTCGGCGAGGGCGTTCCACGTCGCCGGCGTCAGCGGGACCATGTGGATGGTCACGGCGGAATGGTACGGCCCCCGGTACGCTCCGGCACCACTGGCCGTCCGTGGGCGGGATCGTGGTCCGGACACGGAGCCTTGCCGACCGGCTCGCCCGGTGACACTAGGCACCACCTAATGTTGCCTCCGGAGTAGACGCGCGAGTCGCCGGGCTCCAGACTGATCCGGGGATGCAGAGATCGACGACCCTCAGCGTTCGATCCAGAAGAGAAGGCTCCAGATGATCCGCCGAATCTCACGCGCGCTTCTGCTCGCGTCCGGTCTAGTGGAGCTCGCCGTCGGTCCCGTACTCGGTGCCGATTGTCTGAACGAGAGCAAGGCCGCAGGTGCCGGCCAAAAGGTCACCGTGATCATCAATACCCAGACTGGCGAGGTCTCGTTCACCGGGACGAATGCCGCCGGGCGCCTCGTCGGCGGCTTTGCCGACGTCTGGCTGGACTTTGACGGGGACGGAACTGGGGACCAGCAGGTCGTTGATGACACGTTTATTGTGGCGAACCACAGCTTCAAGTTGAACCCGGCCCAGGGCGAACCGTCCGTTCTCCCGCCGATCCTTGCGGGCAAGGATCCGGGCGGCCCGGGACGCGGGCTGCGCTAAGCAGACTGCCTCACCGAACGCGAAGTCGCGGGGGCGGAGCAGGGCTCTCGGGCAACGCCCGGGAGCCCCTCAATGCATCAACACCAGCGCGGATCGCCGCCCTCACCGAACATCTCGGCGAGGGCGTTCCACGTCTCGGGTGTCAAGGGAACGATGTGGAGCCCCACGGCGAATGGATACGATCCCGGGTTCCCGTGGGAACGACGAGGACCCGTTTTGCCGGCCGTATGGTGAGGCCCGACGCCGCTTCGCGCTTCTTCCGAGGGACGATGCTCTCGCAGGCGCTCCTGCCTGCTCGTCCGTCAGTCGGCGGCGACCGCCTCGGAAGAAGCGCGAAGCGGCGTCGGGCCTCACCATACGGCCGGCAAAACGGGTCCTCGTCGTTCCCACGGGAACCCGGGATCGTATCCATT
>JANNUK010000471.1:0-1804 GCA_031395155.1 Chloroflexota bacterium
TAGTCAGACCCGCGCTCGTCACCGGGCGCGGGTCGTCGTCTTCTTTGGTGCCTGGTGATCCGGAGCGCGGGTCGGCTCGACCGGCGCCTGGCCCGGATCACCCGGGACTGCCGGCCCGAGTATCGCTGCTGATGTTGCCCGCTCGGGGCGTGGTTGCGAGGTTGCTCGAGCCGCGGGTGGCGTCCGTCGTCTTCGGCAGGTACGGAACCTGGAACAGGTCTCGTACTCTCCGACCGGTTTGGTTCACCGGGGGGCGGCGCCTGGTGTCCGACATGCTCGGTACCTCAGCAGGCCCCCATCATACCCCCGGACGCAACCCCGTCCTGGCGCGGCCGGGAGCCTCGCGGGTGGCTGTGGTCCACACGATGGGCGTACCATGCGGGCCATGAAGACGATGCTCGAACGACTGCCGTACACCGGCATCGACGAGGCCGACCGCCTCCTTGCCAGCGAGCCGCTGGCCCTCCTCATCGGACTGGCCCTGGATCAGCAGGTGACCCTCCAGAAGGCGTTCAGCGGCCCCTGGGACCTGAGCCAGCGGTTGGGCCATCTGGATGCCGCGCGCATCGCCGGCACGGATCCGGTTGAACTCGATGAGGTCTTCCGACGGCGACCGGCACTGCACCGCTTTCCGGGCTCGATGGCCGGCAAGGTCCAGGCGCTGTGCACGGTGATCCGTGACGAGTACGCCAACGACGCCGCATCGCTCTGGACGGGGGCCCGCGACGGCCGCGATCTCGAGCGGCGGATCGGCGGGCTGCCCGGTTTCGGCCCGATGAAGGTGCGCACGCTCCTCGCGATCCTCTACAAACGATTCGGCCTGGAGTTGCCTGGTCTGGCGGACGTCGTGCCCGATTACCCGACCCTCGCCGATGCCGATTCGCCCGAGGCGCTCGCTCGCTACCAGGAGATGAAGCGGGCCCACAAGGCCGAACTGAAGGCGATGGGCGACACGTTTCAGGCGTAGATCGGACCCCTGGCGCCGACCTGGGAACGCGTGTAGACTGGTTGCGAGCGCAACTAGTCACAAACCGAGAGTCACATGGACGACGAGATCCGTCGCGCGCTCGCGCGCGGCCACACAATCGATATCACCACCACCGGGAGGAAGACGGGTCTGCCGCGCCGGATCGAGATCTACTTCGAGAACATCGATGGACGGATCTACATCTCGGGGATGCCAAACCCCGACCGGAGGCGGCACTGGCTCCGCAACCTCGAGGCGGACCCGGCCCTGACCTTCCACCTCAAAGGCCCGGTCCAGGCGGACCTCGCGGCGTCGGCGCGGGTCATCTCTGACGCCACCGAGCGCCAATCAATCGTGAGGCGGTTCGCTCAGACCTGGAAACATCCGGTGGAACCGATGCTCGCCCACAGCCCGCTCATCGAGGTCATGTTCGGCGACGAGGTGATCGCCACGGCCTGACCGGTCGTCCCGGACCGTCGCACCGCCCTTGACCACCACCAGCGGCTCGCGGAGCAGCTCGATGTCGACCGTCGGGTCGCCGTTGACTGCGATCAGGTCGGCGAACCTCCCGGTTTCCAGCGAGCCGACCCGATCCGACCAGCCCATGAGGTCGGCAGCCTCGACTGTCGCCGAGCGGATGGCCGCGAGCGGCGTCATCCCCAGCCGAACCATGTACCCGAACTGGATGGCGTTCAGCCCGTGCGGATAGACCCCGCTATCCGTGCCGTACGCGAGGCGGACGCCGGCCTCGATACAGCGCCGGAACGCGTCGCGCTGGGCCTCGGTCGTCTCCTCGTTCTTGCGCATTGTCTCCGCCGGCCAGCCGTCGCGCCGGCC
>JANNUK010000491.1:0-3569 GCA_031395155.1 Chloroflexota bacterium
ACCAAGACCGACGCCGAATGGCGCGATGAGCTCACACTCGAGCAGTATCGGGTCCTTCGCCAGAAGGGCACTGAGCGCGCATTCACGGGCCACCTCTGGGACGAACACCGCGCAGGGACGTACCGTTGCGCCGGGTGCGGGGCGCCGCTGTTCCGTTCCGACGCCAAGTTCGAGTCCGGAACTGGCTGGCCGAGCTTCTTCGCACCGGCCGCCGACGCCGCCGTGGCGACCGAGACGGACCGCTCGTTCTTCCTGAGCCGAACGGAGGCGACGTGCGCATCGTGCGGCGGCCACCTGGGCCACGTCTTCGAGGACGGACCGGCGCCGACCGGACTCCGCTATTGCATCAACTCCGCGGCCCTGGAGCTCGATCCCGAGGGTTGACCGGCGTTCAGTCGGCGTTCGGCCGGCCGTACAGGCGCCAGGCCTCCAGCGCGGCTCGCTTGCCCTTGACGCGGACCGCCCCGAGCGGCTCGCCGGACCGGTCGTCGCCGAGCGCGTCCCAGGTCGCCGGGCCGACCACGACCTGACCCGGCTCGCCGGCCGCCATCAATCGGGCGGCGGTGTTGATCGTGTCGCCGATGGCGGCGAAGCCCCGCCGGGCGTCGGATCCCACGTTGCCGAGCACGGCCAGACCCGTGTTGATCCCGACCCGGAAGATCGGCCAGTGGGGGTGGGCGTCGGCCAGGGGTCGACCGGCTTCGACGATGGCAAGACCGGCCCTGGCGGCCCGCCTGGCATGGTCGGGCTGGTCGGCCGCGGCGTTGAAGATGGCCATCACGCCATCACCGGCGAACTGTTCGATGACCCCACCCGCGGCATCGATGGCCGGGACGACGGCGCCCCAGTACTCGTTGAGCATGCCGATGACCTCGGTAGGGGAGCGGGTCTCGCTGAACGTCGTGAAGCCGGCGAGGTCGGCGAAGACGACGCTCACCTCCCGTTCCTCGCCGCCCAGCCGGGCGACGTCGGGTTCGCGTTGGCGGATCCCCTCTGCCACGACCGACGGCAGATAGGGTCGGAATGCCGCATCGAGGCGTCGGACCTCGCGCGCCGCCTCGGCCAGGAGCGCGAGGTCGTCGTCCGATGCGCCCTCACGCCGCAGGTCGGAGAGCACGCGTTCGGTCGATTCGCCCCGCGCATCCGCGGCCGCGACCTGCGCGACCGCCGTCGCGTACCAGCGATCGACACGCGCGAGCGTGGCCTCCAGGTACAGCCCCCCGAACGCCGCCGACAGTGAACCGCCGCGCCGGTATTCGCGGCGGGCACCCAGGGCGATCGCGACGAACGCGGCGAGCAGAAGAACGTGCCACTCCCACCAGCTCAAGTGCCAGTTCCGGCTCAGCGCGACGGCGATCATCGCCTCGGCCAGCAGCACGAGCGCGACGGCCATGCTCGGGAGCAAGGCGCCACCGCGGTGGCGATACAGCTGGACCGAGCGCCACGCCGAGTAGATGTACAGCGCGACCGCGAGGGCCGCCAGCAGATTCAGCAGGCCGGCCCCTTCCCGCGCCGGGGGCGAACCGTCCAGCGGGGGCAGCCCGGCGATCGACGCGATGGCCCACGCGACCATGAGCACGAGGAGGCCGCCGAGCATCAGCGGCCGGAGACGAAGCACCGTATGGGCCCGCGGCCCGGCAAGGGGGCTCGTGGACGCGGCCGCGAAGGCCGACGCGATAATGAGCCCGACGGGCGCGGCGACGGCGAACCCGACGTTCGGGGTCGACAGGAGGACGCCCGGCGTCGCGAGCGCGTGCAGGCCCAGAAACCCCGCGCTGGCGAGGAAGGCGAGGGAGATCAGCGCGAGTCTCGCGTCGCGGTAGCGTCCCGCCGCGACGTTCGTGAGGTAGGCCAGGGCGGTGTTCACGGCTGCAGCCAGCAGGACGAGCCAGAAGTGGCTCGGATGGTGCTGCCATTCGAGGTCGAAGTCGGGCCGGGCGAGGAGGACGACCAGTCCGATCAGCGGCAGCACCAGGGCCAGCGCCGTGGACCACGAGAGATGCGCGGAGCCGTCCCTCGATCGGGCGTCGCTCGCCATGCCACAAGGATACGCGCGCTGCAGTCAGGTTCGGCGCTGCGACTCCATAGGTTCCAGGACGAAGACCGGGATCTGACGCGTGGTCCTGGTCTGGTATTTCGCGTAGTCCGGCCACGTCGCGACGGCGCGTTCCCACCAGGCAGCCTTGTCGGCGTCGGTGGCCTCACGGGCGAGGTAGTCGCGCTTCGTCGGCCCGTCCTGGAGCTCCACGTGCGGGTTGGCTTTCAGGTTGTGGTACCAGACCGGATGCTTCGGGGCGCCGCCCATGGACGCGACCACCGCGTAGTCACCGTCATGTTCGACCCGCATGAGCGCGGTCTTGCGCAACTTGCGCGTCCTCGCTCCGACCGAGGTCAGCACGATCACCGGACGTCCGCGCAGGTCGTTGGCCTCCGCGCCGCCGGTCGCCTCGTATCGTTCGGCCTGCTTCCGCGCCCACGCGGCCGTACTCGGGGCGTAGTCTCCGGTCAGTGGCATGTGGCCCCGAGTATCGCATCGGTCTCGTTATCATGATCCGAAGGGGCCCAGCGTGTCGAAATCGCGGACGCTCGTTCGATGTGTCGATAGAAGCCGGTTGCGCCGCAAAGGAACGCAACCCGATCTGAGGGTGAGAGGAGTCGCAACATGCGGGTGATGGTGCTGGCCAAGTCGGGCCCCGAGACGGAAGGCGTGATGCCCGACCCAAAGGGCACGGAGGGCATGGAGGGCATGGAGGCCATGGGCCGATTCCACGAGGAGCTGGTCGCGGCCGGCGTCTTGCTCGCGACGGGTAGATTGCATCCCAGTTCGGCGGGAGCTCGAGTCCGTTTCGATGGATCAGCCCGAACGGTCGTCGACGGCCCGTTCACTGAGGCCAAGGAACTCGTCGCGGGCTATTGGATCTGGCAGGTCCGCTCGCTTGACGAGGGGATTGAGTGGCTCAAGCGAGCGCCACTCGACGGTGGCGAGTTCGAGATCCGCCAGATCTTCGATATGCCCGGGTACATGGAAGTGGCGACGTAGAAGTCGTCGACACTTCCACGGCGGCACCAGAGTTGGGCGACGAGGTCCATCGCGTCCTGGACGCGGTGTGGCGGATGGAATCGCCCCGGCTTGTTGCCGCGCTAACGCGGATCGTCCGGGACGTCGGCCTGGCCGAGGATCTCGCTCAGGACGCGCTCGAGGTGGCGATCCGCCAGTGGCCGGACAAAGGGATCCCGGATCGGCCGGCGGCCTGGTTGATGGGCACGGCCAAGCATCGGGCGATCGACGCCCTGCGCCGGCGAAGCACGCTCCAGCGCAAGGCGGAGGAGATCGGCCGCGACCTCGAACTGGACCAGGGGACCGCCCCGGATCTGGACGCGGCGATCGACGCCGCCGCGATCGGTGACGACCTGCTTCGCCTGGTGTTCATCTGCTGCCACCCCGTGCTGTCGGTGGATGCGCGGGTCGCCCTGACGCTGCGACTGCTGGGTGGCCTTCGCACCGATGAGATCGCGCGGGCCTTCCTCGTCTCGGAGACCACGATCGGCCAGCGGATCGTTCGTGCGAA
>JANNUK010000499.1:0-1661 GCA_031395155.1 Chloroflexota bacterium
AGCCGTTCGGGACCGATCGCCTCGGCCGTCAGGTAGGCCACCAGTCCGGAGTCGATCCCGCCGGACAGGCCAAGGACCGCCCGCTCGAAACCGGCCTGGCGGAGCTGGCCGCGAATGAAGTCGGCCATGACCCGGCGGGCCACATCGGTGTCGATGGCCAGTTCGGGCGGGAGCTCGAACCCCCGATCCTGGTCGCCACCAGCGCCGTCCATCGCGGGCGTGCGTTCGCTCATCGAGCCGGCTCCGGGGCAACGTCCAGGCCGGGCCCGGACCCTACCTCCGCCGTCGTGTCGTCGGCCAACCCCGCCCGTTCAGCCACGATCCGCTCAAACTCGCGCAAGACGAGCTCAGGCCGCTCGTCCCTGAGCAGCGGCAGGGCGATCCGTTCGCGCCGGATGTCGGCCAGCGCGATGTCCACCGTGAACAGGCCCTCGTCGTACAACGGGGCGCTCAGCACGGCCTGGCCGGATGGGGCAATGACTTCGGAACCGCCCCAGAAGGAGATCGACTCGTCGACGCCCACCCGATTGCAGAACACCACGAACGATGTCGTCAGCTGCGCGTACGTGCGCATGAGCGACCGCCACGACGACGCGGTCCCGAGGCCAACCTCATTCGTGGCGGCGAGGTCCCGGCCGGGCGAGGACGAGACGTTGATGAGCAGCTGGGCGCCGTCGAGAGCCAGGAGTGCCGGGACCGACAGGTGCCAGAAGTCCTCGCACACGGCGATCCCCAGGCCGATCCCCAGCCGCGACGGCGTCGCCCGCAGGGCATCGCCCGCGGCGAAGAAGCGTCGCTCGTCGAACAGGCCGTAGGTGGGCAGGTACAGCTTGCGGTGTACGTGGCAAATCGCGCCGTCCTCCAGCAAGGCGGCGCTGATGAAGAGGCGATGATCTGCCGATTCCTCGACGAAGGACACCACCGCGGACATGCCGGACGTCTCCCTGGCCAGCCGTGTCAGCCGAGGGTCATCGAGGCGCATCGCGACTTCGGCGGCCAGGTCCTGTAGCAGGTAGCCGGTGAGGCCCAGTTCCGGGAACACGATCAGGCCCGCCCCGGCACCCCGCGCCTCTCCCAGAAGCGCATGGTGACGCTCGAGGTTCTGGCCGAGTTCACCGAGCTCCGGGGCGATCTGGGCCAGCGCGAGCCGCAGGCTGTTCACGTCGCGAGCATAGCGGCTCCCGTCGAACCCGCCGGTCTGCCGGAGCGTACCAAGATTGTGGGTGGCAGAGCACCGATGACGGTGCTAGGCTCCGCGCACCCGGGCACGGCGGTTCGCCGCATGCCCGGAAGTACCCGCGCGCCTATCGAGGACCGGCAGCGTCGGGGATCTGGCGAACGAGAAGGAGGAGTTCAACGCATGTCACATCCATCGAGGTGGACGTCGCGGCTTGCCCTACTGGGCGTTGCGACGCTCGTGTTCGCCGCCTGTACGGGCGCCGCGACACCCAGTCCGAGCACGCCGACGGCCCCGCCCGACGCGACGCCCGTTACGTCCGCCGCACCCTACGACGGCCTGGCTTACCCGGAGACGGGCGAGGCCCCGTGCGGCGTCGGCGACTACACCGGCAACTTCAAGAAGGTCACCGCCATTGACGCGAAGACCGTCGAGTTCCAGCTGTGTGCCCCGGACGTCGCATTCCTGGCGAAGATCGCGTTCA
>JANNUK010000550.1:0-2163 GCA_031395155.1 Chloroflexota bacterium
CCCGAAGCGGCGATCGCCGAGGTCACCGCCGCGCGACTGGTCGGCCGTGGCGGTGCGGCGTTCCCGACCGGTCGCAAGTGGTCGGCGGTCCTGGCGGCGCAGGGCGACCAGAAGTACGTCGTCTGCAACGCCGACGAATCCGAGCCCGGCACGTTCAAGGATCGGGTACTCCTCGAGGAAGACCCGTTCGCGGTGGTCGAGGCCATGACGATCGAGGGCTTCGCCGTCGGGGCCTCCAAGGGCTATCTCTACCTTCGCGGCGAGTACCCGATCGCCGGCGCGCGGATGGCGAACGCCATCGAGCGGGCTCGTTCGGCCGGGCTGCTCGGCGGCGACATCCTCGGTTCGGGGTTCGCCTTCGACATCGAGCTCCGGCGTGGTGCCGGCGCGTACATCTGCGGCGAGGAGACGGCGCTCTTCGAATCGATCGAGGGAAAGCGCGGCGAGCCGCGCAACAAGCCGCCGTTCCCGGTCGAGGTCGGGCTGTTCGGGAAGCCGACGGCGGTCAACAACGTCGAGACGCTCGTGAACGTGCTGCTCGTCCTGACCGGGGGTCCCGATGGCGACGGTCGTGGCGGCGGCGAGTCGTTCGCTTCGATCGGCACCGAGGGTTCGACCGGGCCGAAGCTCTTCTGCCTGTCCGGCCATGTCGCCCGCCCCGGCGTCTACGAGGTCACGTTCGGGATGACGCTGCGGGAGCTCATCGAGCTCGCCGGTGGCGTACCCGGAGGACGGGCCATCCAGACGATCCTGCTCGGCGGCGCGGCCGGCGTCTTCGTCGGTGAGGAGGCGCTCGATACCCCGCTGACGTTCGAGGCGACGCGGGCGATCGGGGCGACGCTCGGTTCGGGCGTCGTGATGGTCTTCGACGAGACGGCCGATCTGGTGGACACGCTGCGGCGGATCGCCCAATTCTTCCGCGACGAATCGTGCGGACAGTGCGTGCCGTGCCGCGTGGGAACGGTGCGGCAGGAGGAGCTGCTTGCGCGTCTTGCGGCGGCGAAACGGGCGCCCACAATGGCCCGCTCACGTGAAGCCGAGCTCGAGCTCCTTCGCGAAATCGGCCAGGCGATGCGCGATGCGTCGATCTGCGGGTTAGGCCAGACGGCGTCGTCCGCCATCGAATCCGCGCTCAAGCGACCCGATATGGTGGCGCTGTGACCCACGAACCGACGCCGCAGCCAGGGCTCGGCAGACATGCCGAGGCGCCCCCCGCCCCCCGATCGAACATCCTGCTCCACCCCCCGGCGCGTCCGTCGCACCCTCCGGTCCCGCCACCCGTGGCCGCGGCCGCCCCGGTTGAGGTCCAGATCGACGGAGTGGCCGTCAGCGTTCCGGCCGGCTCGACGATCCTCGAGGCCTGCCGCGCCGAGGGCATCGACACCCCGACCCTCTGCTATTCCGAGAACCTGACGCCGGTCAACGTGTGCCGTGTATGCGTGGTCGAGGTCAAGGGCTCGCGTGTCCTCGTGCCTGCGTGCTCGCGCAAGATCGAGGCCGGGATGGATATCCAGACCGATTCGGAGCGCGTCCGGACGTCCAGAAAGGTCGTCCTGGAGTTCCTCGGCTCGTCGGTGGACGTGTCGCTGGCCGGGCCTGCGGCGCCCGACGGGTCCATTGCCGCCTACATGGAGCGGTACGGCTCTGATCCGTCGCGGTACGGGCCTGCGGCCCCGCCCGCTGCCGCCAGCGAGCGCGATGCCCACGAACCGGGCCACCATCACGCGCCGGGCGGTGGTCCCGAGGCGGCCACGGTCGCCCAGCCGGTCAAGATCGACAACGAGCTCTACGTCCGCGACTACAGCCGCTGCATCCTCTGCTACAAGTGCGTCGAGGCGTGCGGCGAGGACGCCCAGAACACGTTCGCGATCGCCGTCGCCGGGCGCGGCTTCGATGCCCGGATCTCGACGGAGTTCAACGTGGGGCTTCCAGACAGTGCCTGCGTCTACTGCGGAAACTGCATCGGCGTCTGCCCGACGGGCGCGCTGATGTTCACGTCCGAGCACGAGATGCGGGCCGAGGGCACGTGGGACGAGTCGGCGCAAACGGTGACGAACACGATCTGTCCGTACTGCGGCGTCGGCTGCTCGCTGGACCTCCACGTCCAGGACAACTCGATCGTGAAGGTCACCTCGCAGATGGACTCATCGGTCACCGACGGCC
>JANNUK010000566.1:0-3676 GCA_031395155.1 Chloroflexota bacterium
GTTCGAGACCGCTCCCGACGACCACCAGCCGGGCGGCGACGAGCTGCGCGTCTTCACGACCCGGCCGGACACGCTGTTCGGCGCCACGTTCATGGTGTTGGCACCGGAGCATGAGCTGGTAGCCAAGCTGACCGCCCCGGATCGGCGCGCCGAGGTCGAGGCGTACGTCGCCGCGGCGCGGCGCGAGACGGAGATCGAGCGCCTCTCGATGGACCGCGAGAAGACGGGCGTCTCCCTGGGTGCCGACGCGATCAACCCGGTCAACGGCGAGCGGATCCCGATCTGGATCGCCGATTACGTCCTGTCCGGCTACGGCACCGGCGCGATCATGGCCGTCCCGGCGCACGACGAGCGCGACTACGCGTTCGCCGCAAAGTTCGGGCTTGAGATCCGGCGGGTCGTGGCGGCCCCAGGCGCTGAGGATGCCGGGCTCGCTGGGGCGTACGTCGCCCATGCAGCCGGCGAGGTCCTGGTGAACAGCGGTGCATACACCGGACAGGGCGCGGACGAGGGCGGACGGGCGATCGTGGCCTGGCTCGCCGAGTCGGGCAAGGCCGAGCCGAAGGTCACCTACCGACTGCGCGACTGGCTGATCAGCCGGCAGCGTTACTGGGGAACCCCGATCCCGGTGGTCTACTGCGAGCGCGACGGGATCGTCCCGGTGCCGGCGGACCAGCTGCCGGTGCTGCTCCCCGAGACGGTCGACTACAAAGGCAGCGGCGACAACCCGCTCAACCACGACGAGGCGTTCCTCGCCACGACCTGTCCGCGCTGCGACGGCCCGGCCCGGCGCGAGACCGACACCCTAGACACGTTCATCGACTCGTCGTGGTACTGGTTCCGCTACCTCTCACCGCATGCGATGGAGCGTCCGGTGGATGGGGCGATGGTCGATCGCTGGACGCCCGTCCAGCAGTACACCGGCGGCGCCGAGCACGCCGTCATGCACCTGCTCTACAGCCGGTTCTTCACGAAGGCGATGGCCGACGCCGGCCTGATGACCCAGCGCGAGCCGTTCCGGAAACTGTTCAACCAGGGCCAGATCCTCGGCGCCGACGGCGAGCGGATGTCGAAGTCGCGGGGCAACGTTCAGGATCCCGATGAGCTGGTCGCGCGATACGGGGCGGACACCGTCCGGTTGTTCCTGATGTTCATGGGGCCGTGGGACCAGGGTGGGCAGTGGAATTCGTCGGGGATCGGTGGCGTCCACCGCTTCCTGAACCGCATCTGGACGGTGGTTCTGGATCCCGGCGGGAAGGAGCCGGGCGACCCCGACTCGGGCGAGCTGCCGGAGGGCGAGGACGACGCCGCTGCCGAGGCGACGATCCGCTCGGCCGCTCATCGGACGCTGGTCACGGTCACCCGCGACTACGACGCGTTCCACTTCAACACGATGATCGCCCGGCTCATGGAACTGACCAACCTGCTGATGCGCTACCGCGGCTCGGTCGTGGCCGGTTCGGCAGCATGGGAAGAGGCGATCCGCTTGCTGCTGCTCATGCTGGCACCTGCCGCACCGCACATCACCGAGGAGCTCTGGTCGCGCGGACTCGCGTTGGCCGGGACGCCCTGGTCCTCGATCCACGCGGAGCGCTGGCCCGAGGTCGACGCGGCAGCCGCAGCCGAGGCGACCCGTGAAGTCCCCGTCCAGGTCAACGGCAAGGTCCGCGACAGGGTCGAGGTAGCGGCGTCCGCAAGCGAGGCCGAGGTCGAGGCGATCGCGCTCGGCAGCGACAAGATCGTGGCGGCCCTCGCCGGTCGCACCCCGCAGCGCATCATCCATGCAGGTGGCGGGCGATTGGTGAATATCGTCGTCCGCGACTGAGCGGAATCACGCGATCCCGCGAAAAGGACCTTATGACCGACCTTCGCCTCGGCGCGCTTCTCTGGAACCAGTACACGACCTGGGACGACCTGCTTGCGGCGGGGCAGCGGGCGGACCGGCTCGGGTTCGACACGCTCTGGACGTGGGACCATCTCTACCCCATCGTCGGGTCATCTGATGGCCCGATCCTCGAGGGCTGGCTTACGCTGGCTGCGTGGGCGGCGTCGACGGAGAACGTGCGCCTGGGGCTGATGGTGGGCGCGAACCCGTTCCGGAACCCCGCACTCGTGGCGAAGATGGCGACCACCCTCGATCACATCAGCCACGGCCGGGCGATTCTCGGCATCGGGGCGGCCTGGTTCGAGGAGGAGCACATCGCCTACGGCCTCAAGTTCGGGTCCGGGCCGCCGGAGCGGCTCCGCTGGCTCGCCGAGGCGCTACCGATCATGCAGGGCATGCTCCGCGGGGAGCGACCCACGGCCGCTGGCCCGCGCTACCAGGCCCACGAGGTCCGGAACCTCCCCGCGCCCGTGCAGGAGCGCCTGCCGCTTCTGGTGGGCGGCGGCGGCGAGCGGGTCACCCTGAAGCTGGTCGCTCGCTACGCAGACGCGAACAACGTCGGCGGCACGGCCGACAACATCGCCCGCAAGGAGGCGATCCTCGTCCAGCACTGTGAGGCGCTGGGCCGCGATCCGGCCGAGATCGAGCGGACGTGCGGGATGGGCGTTGTCATCGTTCGCGACTCCCGCGAGGAGGCGCGGCGCGTGTACGCGGAGATCGTGGTTCGCAACGGGAACGGCCGAGCCTGGGAGAACCAGCCGGTTGGCACGCCCGAGGACGTCGCGGCGTACATCGCCGAACGTCGGGCCATTGGCTATCACCACCTCATTGCGGGGTTCCCGTCACCGCACGACGAGGAATCGATGACGCGACTCGCAGACGAGGTCCGGGTGCTCTCGGAGGGCGACGGGGCCTAGCATGCCGCCGCACGCAACCGGTACAGGCTGGGCGCCGCGTCCGGTACCCGGATCGCGCGGGCCCGCGTGGCCCAGATGAGCAGCCGCTAACGCCGCGATAACGCCGCCCGATATGATGTCCAGCGACGTCCCGCCCGTCGGAAGTGCCCCCATCGGACGGGACGTTCTGTGTGTCCGGCGACCCGTCCTTGAGGTGGCGACCCCTCCATGGGAGGTCGCGTGGACGATCGCTCGCAGCAACCGATTCGGCCCTGGCGCTCCCTTGGGGATGCGCAGCCGCCGCCCGACGTCGACGCGGGACGCGGCCCCTCCCCCCTCGCCCTCGTCCTGGGGGCAGGCGCGACGATCGCACTCGCCGCAATTGCTTTCGTCGTCGCCACGTCGGCGAGCGGGGGCGGAATCGTGCGCGTCGAGGGCGCCGATCTCGCGAGTGACGCAGCGCCCGGCGCGGTCGCTCCGGTGGCGACCACGAACGTGCCGCTCGTCGTGGACGTTGGTGGCGCAGTCGGCAGGCCTGGTGTTTATCGACTCCCCGGAGGCGCCCGCGTCGGCGATGCCATCGCCGCGGCCGGCGGATTCGGGCCCCGGGTCGACACCGCCCGCGCGTCGGCCGAGCTGAACCTCGCGGCGATCCTCGCCGACGGCGATCGGATCCGCGTGCCGTCGCGCGACGACCCGCCCGAGGCACCCGGCCAGGGGCTTCCGACCGATGGCTCCACGTCCGGTGGCACGGGCGGAGGCGACGCCGGTACGGGCGGTGGAGCTGGACTGATCGACCTGAACCGGGCGACGGCAGCCGAACTCGACGCCCTGCCGGGCATCGGGCCGGTGCTCGCCGGCCGGATCGTCGAGTCGCGCGAGGAGCGTCGGTTCG
>JANNUK010000555.1:0-2651 GCA_031395155.1 Chloroflexota bacterium
CGGGCGACGCGCTCCATGAGGCCTTCGTCGCTGGTCATGCGGTCGAAGGTCGCTCGCGGGACGCCCGCACGCTCGGCCTGGCGGCGCGTCACCAGCCCCCATTGGTCCGACACGAGATCCCCAAGCCGACCGATCGTTGACGCGTGCGTCACTACTGCAATATACCTCGCATCCGATGGTGTTCACAGCATATCATGCTTGACTTACTGCATACTACGTCAAAGCTGGCGGTAATCGCAGTAGGTATCGATCGTGTCGTCGACCCGATCGGCGTTGACTCCTTTGGCCAGGTTCGGATCACCGACCTCCTCGAGCGGCTGGATCGCGCGAGGTGGCTCCCATTGGAGCTTGACATTCCAGTTACTGGAAGGTCTAGAGTCGTATGCATGCGGATCGGACAGATAGCCGAACAGGCAGGGACGACCACGAAGGCCATCCGGTTCTACGAATCGGAAGGGCTGGTCCCGGCGCCGTCCCGCGGCGAGAACGGGTATCGGGAGTACGGGCCCGCTGACCTCCAGCGGATCCGAATGCTCGTGGGGCTGCGCTCGCTGGATCTCCGGTTGGAGCCCGCGGCCGAACTGGCGACGCTGTGCGTCGCCGGCCACTGCGACGAGGCATCGGTCGAGCTGCGCGATCTCGTCGTTCGACAGCGAGCCGACCTCGCCCGTCGCCTGTCCGACCTGAGCCAGCTCGACGATCGCCTGGCCCTGCTCGAGCGCCACCTGGCCAGCGGCGACAAACCTGACACCGCTGTGGAACGTGAGTCGGTCACGAGACCGGAAAGGAGACTCGAGATGCTGTCCGCCTGTGAGTGCACCTGTGGTCACTGCTGCGGCTGCGAGGCATGCGGGTGTGGTTGCGCCTGCTCGAGCCATCGCCGCTGAGCGGGGCGCCGTGAACGACCGCGACGCCATGACGGATCGTACCGGCCACCTGCCGCGGATCGAGTTCCTCTGGTTCGAGGACTGCCCGAATCAGGCCGCGACACGCGAGCTGTTGGCTGAGGTCGTGGCCGAACTGGCGCCCGGGACGCCGATCGACGACATTGACGCGACCGATCCGGCCGTCGCCACGGACCAGCGCTTCCCTGGCTCGCCGACGATCCGGATCGACGGCCGCGACGTGGATCCTGCCTTCGAGGATCCGGGCGACTACACGCCGCGCTGCCGGTTGTACTGGACCGACGACGGGCTCAAGGGTCGGCCCGAGCGATCGTGGATTGTGGACGCCCTGCGCGCGGGGCTGAGCGACGGCGCGGGTTAAGGCGCGTCGCGCGAGCGAGTGCCGCGATCTACGCCTTGCGCTCGAGGATCGGGCGGGCGACATCCGGCTGGTCGACCACAAAGGCGAACATCGCCCGGTCGCCCCAGCGGCCCAGGAACAGGTGGCCGTAGATGTTCACCCCCGCGTCCGCGAGCTCGCGCGCGAGGCGGGCCATCCCTCCCGGTCGGTCGTCGACCTCGGTCAGGATCGACTCGCCCTCGATGTACGTGTAGCCGCCCTCGTCGAGGACCACCTTCGTCGTGTCGTCGTCTGCGGTGGTCATGATCACGTGCCCGGCGCCGCCGATCCCGCCGCCGCCGATCGCACGCAGGTCCACGCCGCGAGCCGCGAGCGTCTCGGCGAGGATCGCCATCGCGCCGGGTTCGTTCTTGAGTTGGACGACGAACTGGTTGGCCATCGGTGCCTCCAACGCGGGCGGTGGTGTGTGGAACTCGGCAATCGGACGAGGCGCAGAACGCGCATCGCTCGCCCCTGATTCTATCCCCTGTGTTCTGGTACGGTCGGCCGACCGATGGACCGCTCGACCCTGCCCCTTCCAATCGTGGCCGGCACGGATGACCTGCCCGCCGCGGTCGCCGCGGCGCTGGCGGATGCCCGCCTTCCCGACCCCACATCCGATAACGCGACACGCGTGTCGGCAGGTGGCATTCCGTTCGCCATGATCCAATGGGGGGATCCTGCCGCCGAGCCGATCCTGCTGATCCACGGCGTCACGTCGTCCGTCGAGACCTGGTGGCGCATCGGCCCGGCGCTCGCGGCCACCGGCCGCCGGGTGGTGGCACTGGACCTGCCGGGGCATGGTCGGACCGGACACTGGAACGGCCACCATCGATTCCGCGAGGCCGCCGACGACGTTAGGGCATTCGTCCTCGCAGCCGGCCTTGACCGGCCGGACCTCCGCGTCGTGGGTCACAGCTTCGGGGCCATGGCCGCGGCCGCGCTCCCCCTCAGCGGCCTCCGCCCGGCGTGCCTCGTCCTGATGGATCCGCCGGCGGCGCCCGAGGCGGGCATGCGGGCCATGGCCGAGGACCCGGTCGAGCGCCACTACCCGGATCTCGACGAGGGGATGCGCGTCGTGGGAGCGGCGTATCCGTCGTGGACGTACGGCGACGTCATCGCCAAGGCGATCGGGCTCCATCGGGTCGAGGAGGCGGCCGCGGAGGAAATCCTCCTCGAGAACGGCGACTGGGACGGGGGCGTTTTGGACCTCGCGGCCGCCGCCGACGCCGGCGTCCTCCCGGAGACCTGGGTCGTTCGCGGCGATCCGGCCGCCGGCGGTCTGACCTTCGACGGCGCGTTGCCGAGCCTCGCGGCGCTGCTCGGACCAGATCGCATCCTGACCATCGCCGGGGCGCCGCACTCGC